>JAGAMH010000126.1 GCA_017624815.1 Clostridia bacterium | reverse complement strand
TATCGCTATTTTTTGCGTTTTTATTGGATTGGGCGCCTATTATAGGACTATTGGCGTACTTAATTTTTTACCTATTATATATAGTGACGGATAAAAAAATTGCAGTTCGTTTAAAGCCCGTTTATACTAATCGCTTTAAAAGGCTTAACGTTGCGTTTACGTTGTTATTTGCAATTATCTCCTACGTTTTAATTAGCCTTTTAAATTTTGCCGACTACGTTTGGGGCAACACAATATTTTACCTTTTAAAATACGCGGTGCTTTCCGTTTTGCCCATGCTTATCACTCCCGTTGCGTGCTTGGCAAACTTAGTTTGTAAAATTTACGAAGTTCCAAATAATGAAAGACTTATTAACAAAGCGAGTAAAAAACTTAAAAACAGTAGCGTAAAGGTAATAGGCATTACGGGAAGTTACGGCAAAACGGGCGTAAAAAACGCGCTATATGCAATGCTTTCTAAAAAATATAAAACCTTAGTAACGCCAAAATCTTTTAACACTCCGCTTGGGGTTGCGCTTACGGTAAACGGTAATAATTTAGACGAGTACGACTATTTTATAGTGGAAATGGGCGCTCGAAAGGTTGGGGATATTGCGGAGCTTTGCAAAATTTGCCCTCCCGATTACGCCGTTATTACAGGCGTGTGTGAACAGCATATACAAACTTTCGGCAGTTTTGAAAACGTGGTAAAAGGCAAGGGCGAAATTCTTTTAAACGTTAAAAATTGGGCAGTTATAGCAAACGACGCCTTCGAGCTTTTTGCTGATTACTGTTGTGAAAAATACTTAGTAGATTGCGTGAACGAAGTAGATTCAAGTTGTAACGGAACGCAGTTTACGTTAACTTTAAACGGTGACAAAAAAGAAGTTAAAAGCAAATTGCTTGGCGAACACTCGGCGGCAAATTTAGGGTTAGCGGCTAAAACGGCGGCAAAATTGGGCGTTGAGGTTAGCGATATTGTAAAAGCGATAGAGGAAATAGACTTTACCGAACACCGCTTGCAACTTATTAAAGCGGGCAAAATTAATATTTTAGACGACGGCTATAACGGCAACGTTAAGGGCGCAGCGGCGGCAATTAAAGTGTTAAAAACTTTTAGCGGCAGAAAAATAGTCGTAACTCCGGGCTTAGTAGAACTCGGCGTTTTAGAAGAAAAGGAAAATAATCAGTTAGGCGCAAGTTTAGTTGGGTTAGATTGTGTAATTTTAGTGGGCGCAAATTTAGTAACTTCGGTTAAAAACGGCTATATTAACGCGGGCGGAAATGAGGGAAATTTAGTAATAAAACCCACGTTATCTGCAGCGGAAGAGTATCTTAAAAGTTATTTAAACGACGGCGACACGGTATTGTTTTTAAACGACGTTCCCGATACGTACTAAGCGTAATTTAAGCATATATTGCGGTCAATTTAATAAAAAGTAATCACCAAAGCTAAAAAAATAAAGGCGGAGGTGATTTTTTATTTTAAAGTATTACGACGTAGCCGTCGTGTTCGGCGGCGTTTCTAACGAAAACGAAATTTCAATAATTACTGGCACTATGGCAATAAACGTTTTAAAAAAGGGCGGGCGTTCGGTGTTGCCCGTGTTTATAACTGTGGACGGTAAATTTTTATGTGGCGAGCGGCTTGCCGACGTCAATAACTTTAAAGACGAAGCAAAGCTTAACGCTAGTCCCGCGTGTTTATGTTCAGAAGGCGTTTGGGTTTGCAATAATAATGGTAAGCCAAAAAGACTATGTAAAATTGGGTGCGTTTTAAACTGCTGTCATGGCGGCTTGGGTGAAGGTGGTGGACTTTCGGGACTTTGCAAGCTTTACAATATTCCGTTTGCAAGTGCGGGAGTTTTCGAATCGTCGCTATGTATTAATAAATACTATTCAAAGCTCATTTTTAAGGCTTTAAACGTTAATAGCGCCCCTTACGTTTTAGTGCGTTCAACCGAGGATATTCCCAAGGCAATTAAAAAACTGGGCTTTCCTTTAATAGTAAAACCGCGCAATTTAGGGTCGTCTATAGGCGTGGTTAAGGTACAATCTCAAGAAGAGTTTTTGCTTGCCGTTGAAAGTGCGCTTGCGTTAGACGACGGCGTTATTTGCGAGCGGTATTTTGCCGAGCGTAAAGAAATTAATTGTGCCGCATACTTAAAAGAGGGCGAAGTTATAACTTCTAACTGCGAAGAGGTTAAAAGCGGCGGCGAACTTTTAAGTTACGAAGATAAATACGAGGGCGGCGGCACTTCCGTTTATCCTGCCGAAATTAGCAAAGAACAGTCGAATGAAATTAAAAGCGTTACAAAAAAGGTTTATTCCGCCCTTGAAATGCGGGGGATCGTTCGGTTCGACTACATAATTAGCGGTGAAAAAATTTATTTAAGCGAAATTAACACCGTGCCTGGCTCACTTTCCTATTATTTACTTTCGGGCGGATTTGCCGATTTTTATTCCGTTTTGAACGCCGTTATCAACCAAGCAAAACTGGAAAAAGCGCAAAATGATAAAAAAATGGTAATAAAAACGGGAATACTTAATAATTTCCGTTCAAATGCTTGTAAAATTAAGTAAAATTCCGTATAATAATGCAAAAGAGGAACGGAGGTATAAACCGTGGCTAAAATTGCAATGAAAACGCCGCTCGTTGAAATGGACGGCGACGAAATGACTAGAGTATTATGGCGTTGGATTAAAGAAATTTTAATTGAACCCTACGTCGATTTGAAAACGGAATATTACGATTTAGGCTTGGTTGAACGCGATAAAACGGACGACGAAATTACCGTAAAAAGTGCCGAGGCAACTAAAAAGTATGGTGTTGCCGTAAAGTGTGCAACCATAACGCCCAACGCACAGCGAGTGCAAGAATATAACCTTAAAAAAATGTGGAAGAGCCCCAACGGCACTATAAGAAGAATTTTAGACGGAACGGTTTTCCGCGCTCCCATTTTGGCAAGAGGAATAACGCCTTACGTGCCTTCTTGGAAAGAACCTATAGTGCTTGCCCGTCACGCTTACGGCGACATTTATAACGCAGTAGAAGATAAAGTGGAAAAGGGCAATAAAGCCTATCTTTTAATTACCGATAAAAACGGTGTGGAAGTGCGTCGCCAACTTATTCACGATTTTAATAGTTGCGGAATAGTACAGGGCGTACACAACTTAGATAGCTCTATTTTAGGTTTTGCGCGCAGTTGTTTTAACTATGCGTTAGAAAATAAATTGCCTATGTGGTTGGGTGCGAAAGATACTATTTCTAAAACGTACGACCATCGCTTTAAAGATATTTTTGCCGAACTTTACGAAAGCGAATATAAAGAAAAGTTTGAAAAGGCGGGCATATATTATATGTATACGCTTATCGACGACGTAGTTGCAAGAATAATGCGCTCCGAAGGCGGAATACTTTGGGTTTGCAAAAATTACGACGGCGACGTAATGAGCGATATGGTTGCCACGGCTTACGGTTCTTTG
>JAGAMH010000125.1 GCA_017624815.1 Clostridia bacterium | reverse complement strand
TTTTCATCTTTTTCTCCTTAACAATAGTTTAATTTTGCGCTTTTTTATATTATTACACAGATTGTTTAATATGTAAATAATACCCCATATAGACCTTTTTTTCTTTTAGTTGCTTTTTATACTCTATTATGTTATTGCATATTTAAAACCCCCGTATTATAAGACTTTTTTACTGCGTTATTGATTTTCTGCATAAGATAAGCCCGCAAGGCAATTACCTTACGGGCTATTTAAATTACTTTTTATTTTTGTTTTTTTCTGCCGAGCGTTTATCGTTTATTATTTTCATATGCTCGGCGGTTATAAGTTCTACTCCGTTTTCTTTTGCCCAAGCAACTCATCCTTTTAAAACTAAAGGTAAAAATACGCGGGGAACACCTAAAACCGTTGAGAGTGCTTCGTCGGTAAATTTAACTTTATCGTCCACCCTATCCGCAGCGTAACGTACCGATTCTAAACTTGCTTGACGCATTTGCAAAAGCTCGGCGTGCATGCGGTTATGGCGGCAATACCAAAAGTTTTTACTATCTCTATATCCGTAATCTACGGGCATGTGAGGAAAATCTTTCCCCTTAACGCCGTTTATAATAGCTTGCGCGTATTTTTTCTTCATTAAAATTTTATCAATCTTTAAAATGAAATGCGCGCCGAATTTGCTGGTTATACCGTTAAAATCGTGATAGGGCGGTTCGTATCCGTTAAGTTCACCGGCAGCGTCTTTATCTGCACCGTCTAAACTTTTCATCCAAGTACATTCTATAACTTGAATTGCGTCGGTTAAAACTTGGGGGCGGATATCAGCAGGGTTCTCTTCTTCTATTAAACTTTTTTCAAGTTTAAATTTGCACTTTGGCATTTTATCTTCGGGCTTATCTCCCGGCCAAGAAAGTTTTACCGCCTCTTTAAAATATTTAGGTTCGTCCGAAATAAAATTAAGAGCGCACTTTCCATTACGTAAAATATTTTGCGCCGTGTTGGAAGAATTGCGGCACTCTAATAACATTGCGTAATAATCTTTACCTGCAACGTAATAGGGCTGAACGAGCGAATAAGGTCCAAGGTTAGTAGTTCCGTCTTCACAAAGCGTGCTTATAATTACGGTAGGCATAGGAAAAAATAACGAAGTTTGATAAAAGTTATCTACTATTCTCAAATTTTCAAAACTGCTCATAAAAATCTCCCTTTTATTTTTAATTAATTATAACACTTTAACGTTGTTTTGTCAACGAAGGTTAATTAGATGAAGTTTGGCGTTTTTGCATTTTAAGCCAACTTACGAAACCATATAAATCGTTAATTAAAAATACGATAAAGCAAATTACCATTAAAATATAACGAGGTTGAGTTAAGCCAACGGTTACCCATAAAACAATTAAAATAACGTCGTTAGCGGCGTATGCAAGCGCGTAATAGGGACTACGTAAATATGTTAAATAAACAGCGACGAAACTTGTGGTAACGGATATTGTGCTAAAAATTAAGTTGGCGTTATTTAGCACGCCCAATATAAAATAGAACGCCACCGTAACTAAAACTGTAAAAATAAGCATAATAGCAATTTGTTTTTTAGTAGGCTTTGCAACCTTTACTTCCGCCGTTTTTTTATAGGGATTTTTAATCCAACTAATCATTGCAATTACCGCCATGGGCGCAGACATACAAACGTAGGTTATAAGTTCGCCATAATATCGTTGAAAATATGATATTACGCCGTAAATTAATGCAAAAATTATTATTAAAATTTGACCTACGAAATAACCTTTTGCTATTAATATTAAAGCCGTTGCGCCTATTATAGAGGCAATTAACGTTAAATAGTCGCCTTCACCTAAAAATATAAAACTTATTATTATTGCCGTTACCGAAAACGAATACAATAAAATTTCAAATAAAGTAAATTTGAGTTTTTTCATACTATTCCTAAAAAAATAAGCACCCGCAAGCGTTTCTTCTAAGACCTAACGAAACGCCGACGAATGCGTAAACATCCTCTACCCGGTGGCAGTTATTTTATTTATTATATTATAAACGCTTAAAATTAAAAAGTCAAACGGTTATTAATATTATTGACAAACTAAACTTTTAGGGATATAATTAACAAAATACTTTTACAGGATAAAGTAAATATGTTAAGTTTGGACAAAGTTTATCAGGCACATTACGTTTTAAAAGACGCCATAAGGGAAACGGATATAATATATTCGCCCGTAATTTCTAAAGAATGCGGATGCGAAGTATATTTAAAACCCGAAAATTTGCAAGTTACGGGCTCGTTTAAGGTGCGCGGAGCTTATTACAAAATTTCGCAACTTTCTAAACAAGATAAAGAAAAGGGCGTTGTTGCTTGTTCTGCGGGTAACCACGCGCAGGGCGTTGCTCTTGCTTCGCAAAAGTTTGGCATTAAATCTATTATATGTATGCCCGACGGTGCTCCAATTTCCAAGGTTGAAGCTACTAAAAGCTACGGTGCGGAAGTAGTGCTCGTTCCCGGAGTTTACGACGACGCGCATAATAAAGCCGAAGAATTAAAAGAACAAAAGGGCTATACCTTTATTCACCCCTTTGACGACGAAGACGTTATTGCAGGTCAAGCTACTATTGGCTTGGAAATAGTTAATCAGCTGCGCGAAGTTGACGCCGTGGTAGTTCCTATTGGCGGCGGCGGTTTAATTTCCGGCGTTGCGTTTGCAATTAAAGCAATAAAGCCTTCAATTAAAGTTTACGGCGTTCAATCTTCGGGCGCGCCTAGTATGCTTAATTCGGTTGAACACCATAAAATTGAAACGCTTCCTTCCGTTTCTACCATTGCCGACGGTATTGCAGTTAAAGAACCTGGGTCTATTACCTTTAATATGTGTTCTGAATACGTTGACAAAATAGTTTCGGTTACCGACGATCAAATTTCGGCAGCAATACTTTCTTTAATTGAAAAACAAAAAATGATTGCCGAAGGCGCAGGTGCTGTTGGGCTTGCCGCTATTATGTTTGATAAAATACCCGAACTTAAAGGTAAAAAGGTAGTTTGCTTAGTTTCGGGTGGTAATATAGACGTTACTATTTTATCGCGAGTTATTAACCG
>JAGAMH010000124.1 GCA_017624815.1 Clostridia bacterium | reverse complement strand
ATTTGACCGATAGCGGCGTTAATTTGGGCATATATCATAGGGAATAGCACTAAAACGGTTATTATTACCGGCGCGATTTTAGGCGACGTCCATATCAATAAAATAAGTATTATCGCCATTGTTGGAACGGTGCGTAAAACCGTTATTAGCGGCGATAAAAATACGTTGAAATTTTTAATTAAAACACCGATTGCCGAACATATAAGCCCCGTTATAAAAGATATTGCAAAAGCGATAGCAACGCGCTTTAAGGTATTTAAAAAGGCAAGCCAAAAGTAGCCTTCGCCAAATAGCGCGAAAACTTTATTTACCGTTTGCCAAAAAGATGGAATAACTAAATCGTTTTTTACCACGGCAAAGGCGATTATCCACGTTAGCCACATTAAAATTAAAGAGCTTAACGAGAATATTATTTTCAGTTTGTTATCGCTTAAATATCTTTTCATTAGCTATAAAAAAATTCGTTTGCTGGCGTTCCCCAGTTGTTGTTTGAAATTGCGTTTAATTTTGCAAGATAAGCTAAAACTTCCGCCTTGCCTTCTTTTGCCGAAACGAAGTTTATTCCGCAGTTTTCTATTACCGTTGCGTTTAAGTTTTTAGCGGTAAACGTGGGCGTTGAGCCTTCGGGTAAGTGCGCCGTTACTGCGTTTACTATAGTTTCCGCCGTTGCAGTTTTAAGCCAGTTTGCGTTTTCTTTAAAGGAAGAAATTAAATCGGAAATAAATTTAGGGTTGTTTTTAATTACGTCTTTTTTAGCGACTACTACCGCTTGAGGATAGCCGTTTTGTCCGCCGTAAAGCGTTTGTAAGCTTGCAGCAACTAAAAGCTTGCCTTGCGTTGCGTTTACCTTAGTCGTTGCGGCGGGTTCGGGAACTACGAAATAGTCGCAAGTTGCGGCGGGAGTTACTTCCGTACCGTCGGCAAGGGCTTTTAAATTTACCTTTTCGCTATCGATAACGCCGTCGTTACCAAGTTCGGTATAGGCGATTTGATTGTCGTTTAAAATTGCCTTAAAGGTTAAGCCGGGAACGTTTGCAAGGTTAATTACGCCTACCGTTTTACCCTTTAACGAAGAAAGATTTTGTAAAGTGATATCTTCTCCCGCTGCCTTTTTTAAAAGGAACAAGTTGCCGTGAGTAACTGTGCCGAGCATTTGGTAAGTTTTAGCACTTCCCAATAATTTGCTTGCAGCGTTTACTGGAAGGATACAAACGTCCGCTGCGGGATTTTCGCCGTTTACGTAAGTTTGAATGGTAGTTGCGGGAACAATTTTATATTCTCCCCTACCGTTTAAAAGCGTTTCGTCGGACATAAGCCTTGCTATTGAAAGTGCAGGTGCGCCGTCGGGTGCGTAAACGGATATTTTACCGGTTTCTGCAGGGGTGCAAGCGGCTAAGCCGAATGCGGTGAACGCCAAAGTTAAGGCGCAGAGCAACGTTAATAAAAATTTTTTCATAAATATCTCCTTTTTGGTATCAGGTTTACCCTTTTACCTCAAATTAATTTTTGCTAAATAAAGTTTTTGCGGTAACGCCCGAAAGCATTCCTATCTTACCAGTTAAAGTATTTATAACTTCGAGCGGGGCGTCGCAAATTATACATATAACGGAAACGGCTTTTTCTTTATATGGAACACCCATTCTTCCCACGATATATTCACCGTATTGCGACAAGAGAGCGTTGATTTTATCCGTTTCTCCACGGTTTTCCACTATGATGCTTATTACTGCAAGACGTTTTTGCGACATAAAAAAATTCCTCCGCACCGAGCGGGGGAAACGCGTAATAGGCATACTTAGAGTACGCCGCTTAAACTTGTTTTAACCCCCTCGTTTTTAGGCGAACCTTTAAACTCGGGCAAAATTATTATATCATAACGCAATTAATTTGGCAAGCTATGAATAATGATTTTTATTTTTTACATACTTATATTATGAAAAAGCTTGTTTTAACTTTATTTTTAATTATAACTGCGGCTTGTATTTCCATTTTTGGCGGATGCAGCAACGGTAAAACTTACGGCGGAGAAAAAATGCAGCAAAAAGTTGAACAAAACTTAGTTGAACAAAAGCGCTGTGAAAAGTGTGGCAAAGAAGGTTGCGACGGAACTTGCCAAAAAGATTGTAAAAAGAGTTGTCCCAACGGCGACTGCAAGGAAAATTGCCCCAACGGCGACTGCGAACAAGAAGATTTAGGCGATTTTAAAGCAAGAAAGATTAAGCCAAGAGCAAGAATGCCGCGCATGATGCCCGACGGCAACGGTGGAAAGCACAGAAGACCTATGCCTATTTCGCCGCTAAACCCCGAAGAAAATTAAAAAATTAACCTCGAACGGCATTTACGCTTGCTCGGGGTTATTATTTTATTTGTTTTTATTGTAATTTATAAGGCAACCGCTTAAAATAATTTGTTTTTCTTCGGCAGTTAACGCGCCTATTTCAAGGGTTATATTTTTAACCTTTTTGTCCGATATATGCTTTGCCGCAATTTTGGGACTATCGACTTTTACTGCGTCTATAATATTTTCAATTAATATATAATCGCCCACTTTAAAGTCGAAAGTTTTGCACAATAACGGCAACATACCCCAGTTTATAAGGTTGGAGCGGTAACGCTTGGTTGCGTATTCTAAAGCGATATTAGCAACGCCACCCAACACTCTTTGACAGGACGCCGCCTGCTCTCTTGCCGAACCGTCGCCAGGTTTTTTAGCAATTACGCAACTGCCGTAAACGGTATTTTCGGGGATTTCAACGCCCACTTCCTCTATAATATTTTGGGGAAGAGCGCCGCTTTCTCTACGAGATAATTCGTCGGCTTTTACCGCTTTTGCCCTATTCACGTATTCGGGATCTTTACGGGAAAGGGTAAACTCGGCAAGGCGTAAGGGGTTGGAACGGTATGACGACGTTTCGCCGGAAGGGATAAGTTCGTCCGTCGTGGTAACTTCGTCGTGTAAAACGGAAACGGCTTTAATTAATAAGTTTTGTCCAAGAGCAATTTGTTCGGGCCAATCGGCAATGTTATTGCCGTATACGAGCTCTGCAGAACTATCGGGATTTTTTTCTCCGATATACACGCGGTTTTCGTAAATGGTTTTATCAAAGTAATATTTTTTAATCTTTTTAACGTATTCCACTTCCGTTGCGGGAGTTAAAACGCCGCCGTTTGCCGCAGTTGCCGCAATTGAACGTGCATCCATTAAAGCGACTGCCGAAAGTTGACCTTCGCCCAATTTGCTACCTTCGCGGTTTTCAAAGTTACGCGTGGTATGGCGAATGGAAAGTCCGTTGTTTGCAGGAGTGTCGCCCGCACCGAAACAAGGACCGCAGAACGCCGTTTTTACTATTGCGCCCGACTGCATAAGACGGGAGATATAGCCGTTGTCTACCAAGCTTTTAAATACGGGTTGGCTTTGAGGATATACCGAAAGCGAAAATTCGCCAAACCCGCAACTTTTTCCGTTTAAAATTTCGGCTGCTTCGGCAATATTTTCGTACATACCGCCCGCACAACCTGCTATTATGCCTTGGGTAACGTGGATTTTACCATCTTTAATTTTATCCGTTAAGCGGAAGGTGTTACTGCCCTTTAATTTGTTTCCGTTTGCTTCTATTTCACCTAAAATATCGTTTGCGTTTTCTATTACTTCCTTTATAGTATAAGCGTTAGACGGGTGGAAAGGAAGGGCAATCATAGGTTCTACGCGGGATAAATCTATTACTACCGCTCCGTCGTAATATGCGGGATCGGTGGGTTTTAAACGCTTATACGCACCCTCTCTGCCGTGAAGTTTGAAAAATTCTTGAGTAACTTCGTCAGTTTCCCAAACGGATGAAAGGCAGGTCGTTTCGGTGGTCATAACGTCTATACCCAAACGGTAGTCCATAGAAAGATTTTTAATTCCAGGGCCGATAAATTCTAACACCTTATTTTTAACGAAACCCTTTTTAAAGGTTGCACCGATAAGAGCGATTGCTATATCCTGAGGACCTACTCCCTTCTTGGGTTTGCCCTTTAAATAAACGGCGATAATTTCGGGGCGTTTAATATCGTAAGTTTGGTTTAAAAGTTGTTTTACAAGTTCGGGGCCGCCTTCTCCTACCGCCATAGTGCCAAGCGCGCCGTAACGGGTGTGGCTATCTGAACCTAAAATCATTTTGCCGCATCCTGCCTGCATTTCACGCATGTATTGGTGAATTACCGCTAAATGGGGCGGAACGTAATTGCCGCCGTATTTTTTTGCTGCGGAAAGGCCGAAAACGTGGTCGTCTTCGTTGATAGTTCCACCAACTGCGCAAAGTGAGTTATGGCAGTTAGTTAGTGTATATGAT
>JAGAMH010000019.1 GCA_017624815.1 Clostridia bacterium | reverse complement strand
GTAAAATATATTTGTATTTTAGATGAGGTATTGTATGGATACGGAAGAATTACTTAAAAACGATATGCGAAAACGTATTAAGCAAATAAATTATATAATAAGAAAAACGCAACTAATTCCAAGGTATTACAGTAATACCACTTTAAAACTTTTTTTGCACAGATTGGATAAAAGGAAAAAGTATTACGAAAACGCTCTTAATACTGCGGGCGGATGGATTCCTTTTAACTCCATATCAAAAAGCGAACACCTTACCAACTCAATTATAGTTGGGCAAAGATTAGAAGTTTTTGCCTTTGAAGTGGAGTTTGAAAGATTGGCACTAAGGTATCATAGCGGCTTTTTCGGCTTTTATCACCCCGAATCTTTTAAACTATTTGGAATAAACGAACAATACGTATACGACAAGGGCGTAAGTAACGGAGTTAGAATTCCAGCGTACGATACCGTTCGGTCGGCAATTCAAAACGATCCTTCCCTTATTTTGCGTGAAAGGGAAAAGGTTACCGCTTATCTTAAAAGGGGATGGGAAACGTGCGTATCAAAACGCCAAGGCGAAAATTTCCCCATAGATTTAACTATCCCCGAAGGTTATTAATTTATACAGCCGTTAAACGCAAACGGCTATAAAATAGGAATAGAAATGAACGAAAAATCTTATTTGTGCAATTACATATTGCAAAATCCCGAAGATTGGGAAGAAAAATTAACGAAGGAATACGATTTAAAAATAAGAAAAGACGGCGATTTAGCAATTTTCAACTACGCGATAGTTGCCGATTTTTACAATCCCATAATTCAAGAAGCAAGGGGAATTATAATCAACTATAAAACTTTAGAAGTTGTTTGTTGGCCTTTTAGAAAATTTGGCAATTACACCGAAGGTTACGCCGATAAAATAGATTGGTCAAGCGCAAAAGTTTTAGAAAAGGTAGACGGCTCAATTATAAAATTGTGGTTCGATACGCAAAAAAACGATTGGCAATTTTCTACGAATAAAACTATAAGGGCAGAGCAGGCTAACGTAGATAATAGCCCCGGGTTAACTTATGGCACTATAATTAAAAACACGGTAAATTACAACGATATTCCCTTTGAAAAATTAGATAAAAATTTAACGTATATATTCGAGTTAGTAAGCCCTGAAACGCGCGTGGTTATCCATTACGATAAGCCCATGCTTTACCATTTAGGAACGCGCAACAACGTAACGGGGCAAGGGAGCGTTTGCGATATAAATATTCAAAAGCCCCGCGAATATCCCCTATCTAATTTAAGTGATTGCATTGCTGCTGCCGCACAATTAAACAAAAACGGCTCTGACGAAATATCAGAAGAAGGCTTTGTGGTAGTAGATAAAAATTGGAATAGGGTAAAGATAAAATCACTCGACTACGTAGCTTTGCACCACGTAAGCACCATGAGCGATTTAAGTAAAAAAACGTGTGTAGAACTGCTTATAAACAACCCCGAAAAGGTAGTTGCAATCTGCAACGAGCGACCCGATTTTGCCCCTGCGGCAAAGTATTACGAATATAAATTTACCGAGCTTTTATATGCCGCCGATCAAATGGCAAAGCTTGCTAAAAACTTATATTTAGAATACAGCCAAGACAGAAAGGCCGTTGCAAAAATAATAAGCAAGCACCCGTTAGCTTTCGTTGGCTTTAAAAGTTTAGATAACGGAAAACCTGGCAGAGAAAATTTATTAATCGTTCAAGTTGACCGAATTTGCTCGTTAATTCCCGACTACGTTCCCGTAGACGTATTAAAAGGCTTGCGTTAAGTTAATGCGCGTTTTTAATGTTTAAAAAAATAAAAAATTAAATTTATAGGAGAAAATAATGGAAGAAATATATTTTGGTAAATTAACGTTAGTTACAAGCGACTACGAACCTGGTCTTACCATAAGTGCTTGCGAAGAAGACGTAGTTGAAATAGATATTCCCGCAAAAGTGAACGGAATACCCGTAATTAAAATAGGCGACAGGGCTTTTGCAAATTGCAGAAAATTGCAAAAGGTAAATTTCCCCGAATACGAACCTGAGGATTATTTAAACGACGAAGTTTTAAGGGAAATAGGCGGCAATTCGTTTATGGATTGTTCTTCGCTTATTAAATTAGAATTACCTGAAACGGTTACTTTTATCGGTCACGGCGCGTTTTATTATTGCACGGCATTAAAAAAGATAACCTTTAACCCCAGAGCGTACGTAAGTGCGTGCGCTTTTGCAAAATGTACTTCACTAAAAGAAGTAACGCCCGTATCACAAGTTAACGAAGGCGTATTTTCTCATTGCGAAAGCTTAACTAGCCTTCCTATAACGTCAAAAGTTGACGAAATTGGCGAAGATGCTTTTGAACATTGCGACGGGTTAACGGAAATATTAATTCCAAAACAAATAGAAAGTATAGGCTCGCTTGCTTTCCGCAACGCAATGGGTTTAAAGAGAGTAATTTTTGAAGAAAAAAACGGCTGGTACTGGCATTGCAGATACGACGGCAAAAATCGCCCTATAAACGTATCCGACCCCGAAAAAAACGCGCATAGTTTAAAGTGGCAAGATTTCGACGACGGAGTATCAGGTTGGTATCGTAAATAATTTTAAAGTTTTATAATATACTATTAAGTAGTAATATTTCGTTAGGAGATTTTAATGAAGTTTTGTGTTTTCGGCGCGGCAAGCGCGCACGTAGACGAAGTTTATATAAAAGCCGTAGAAGAGTTAGGCGAAAAAATGGCAAAACGGGGACATTCCCTAGTGTTTGGCGCAGGCAGTACGGGGCTTATGGGTGCGGCAGCGCGCGGAGTTAAGCGTGCAGGTGGCTACGTTCACGGCGTTATTCCCCACTTTTTTAAAGAACACGGTGTAGAGGTAATATTCGACGACTGTGATAAATTAACCTTCACCGAAGATATGGCGCAAAGAAAAAACACTATGGAAAACGAATGCGACGCCTTTATAATAGTCCCCGGCGGAGTTGGTACGTTTGAAGAGTTTTTTCAAGTGCTAACGCTAAAGCAGTTGGGCAGGCATAAAAAGGCGATTGCAATTTACGATATTAACGGCTTTTTTATCGAGCTTGAAAAGTTTTTGCAAGAGGTTGCCGAAAAAAAGTTCGTTACTTATGAAACTACCAAATTATATAAATTTTTTAATTCTGCCGACGAGTTATTAACCTATTTAGAAGGGTATAAATTCGACGACGAAAACTGGAAAAAGTTTAAAATGGGAGGTTAAAATAGCGGATTAAAAGTCTGCAAAAAAATATCGCTTATGATAAACGTAGCCTTCGTTTGCCTAGGTAATATATGCCGTTCACCTATGGCGGAACTGGTTTTTAAGAATATTTTAAAAGAAAAAAATTTATTGCAAAAATTTAACGTTTCGTCGTTTGCGACCTCTTCTTACGAGGTAGGCAATCCCATATATCCTCCCGCAAAGCGCACGCTTGAAAAATACGGCGTTTCGGGCAACCATATATCCCAACAACTAACGTTGTCCAACGTTGTTTGCAACGATTATATTTTGGTAATGGATTCGGAAAATTTATCCGACGTATTATATTTAACGGGCGGAAAGTATTCCGAAAAAGTTTTTAAACTTTTGCATTTTACCGGGGAAAATCGCGACGTTGCCGACCCGTGGTATACGCGCAACTTTGAAAAAACTTATCAAGATATAGTAAACGGTTGTAACGCGTTTTTATCTTTCGTTTTAAACGGTAAATAAATTAAAAAACTCGGCTTTTCAAGTCGAGTTTTTTAATTTACGCATAACGCTTGAATTATAACGTTTTTATTGATATAATAAATGCAAGCGCAAAAATAGGAATAGGTGTTTATATGAACAATAGTGAACGCAGAGATAAAGGTTTAGCTTATATTGCAGACGAAAAAGTTTATAAAGAAATGTTAAAGTGCCGCAAACTGCTTTATAAGCTTAATCATACTAATTATAATAGCTTAAAAGAACTTTCAGATATTATAACTTCTTTACTCGGAAAGTCGGAAAACGCGCTTATCAATCCGCCGTTTTATTGCGATTACGGCACTCATATAGAGGTAGGTAAAAACTTTTTTGCAAATTACAACTGCACTATTATCGACGTAGCCAAAGTAAAAATAGGCGATAATTGCCTTTTGGCGCCCAACGTTGCAATTTACACAGCGGGACATCCCGTTTATCCTTCAACGCGAAATTCTGCCTACGAATACGGCAAAGAAATTACTATCGGCAACAACGTTTGGATAGGCGGCAACGCCGTTATTTGTCCCGGCGTTCATATTGGCAATAACGTCGTTATAGGCGCAGGGAGCGTCGTTACTAAGGATATCCCCGATTGGAGTTTGGCTGCTGGTAATCCTTGTAAAGTAATAAGAAAAATTACCAAAGATGACGAGCGTAAGCTATTTAAAAATGAAGAAATCGATCAAGAAGCGTGGGATAATATAATTAAAACCAACCGCAATAATTAATCGCAAAAAGTACTTTTATAAGTGTGAAAATACTTCGACGCTACATAGTATGCGGTTAAAAGCAATAATAGAGTAGCGCTAATTCGTATATTTTTACTTATTTTTAACCTAAATTTCACACTCTACCGTCAGTAGAGTTGCTATTTTTAATTGCAAAAAAGCGTTAAACGTGCTATAATTTAAGTATGGAAGATTTAAAAGACGTTATTGCGGTAAACTTAACTAAATTAAGAACGCAAGCAAAATTAACTCAACTTCAATTAGCGGAAATGCTCAATTATTCGGATTAAGCCGTTTATAAATGGGAAAGGGGGGAATCAATCCCCGATTTAAGGGTGCTTATTCAAATTGCCGAAATTTACAATATCACCTTAGACGAATTGGTTAAGCCTTTACCCGACAAAAAAATAAAACCAAAGCTAAACCTTGGCAAAAAGCGCATGCTAATAACGCTACTTTCAATCGGGTTAGTATGGTTTGTTGCAACCGGAGTGTTTGCAATATTTCGCTTTATTCCCCAAACGGCGCAATTTGCCTATTTATCCTTTCTCGCAGCACCCTTCGTTTCATCAATAGTTGCAACTGTGTTTTCGGTTTTGTGGGGAAGAAGGCTTACTAACACCATTGCTTGTTCGGCTCTTTTATGGACTTTCGTTTTAATGCTTTCGCAGTTTTTATCGGCGTTCAATTTAACCGACCTATACTGGCTTTTCTACATTGTAGCAGCCCCCTTCCAAATATTAATAATTTTATGGTTCGTTTTTAGAAAAGTAAAATAAAAAAGCCCGCATTTGCGGGCTTTTTTTACGTTAAATTAAGTAAATTCTTTTGATAATTATTTAAATGTTTAACGTTTAATCGACAAGTAACTGGTAATAAACTCCTTCGCTAACTCTAACGCTTAATTTTGCTTTGCGTATTTTTTATAAAATATATTTTATAAGATTGTAAAATTACATTGACTTTAATAAAAATTTAATTATAATTAAATTCGTATGGATAACGTAAGCGTAGCCACCGAAAACGAACAATTTATCGGTGATGAAAATTATTATGGCAGAATTTTAAACGTTGCAGTAGAAATAGGTAGCGCAATTTTGTCTTACGGCGGCTCGGTTAGCCGAGTGGAAACGGCGGTAGAACGTATTTGTGCGGCGTACGGCGCAAAAGAAGTAAACGTTTTTGCAATTCCTTCTATGATAATTGCAGGCGTAGAGCTTGCCGACGGAACGGAAATTTCGCAAATGAAGCGCGTATATTCTATATCTAACAATCTTGCAATGTTGGAAAAATACAACCAACTTTCACGCGATATTTGCAAAAACAAATACGATTTAAAAACGCTGTTTGAACAATTCAATAAAGTTAAACAAAGTAAGCCTTCTAATAAATATATAACGCTTTTGGGCGGTGCTCTCGTTTCGGGTGCTTTCAACGTGTATTTTGGCGGTGGGTTAATCGACTTTATTCCCGCACTTTTAATAGGTACGCTTATGACCTATTTAAACGGAGTGTTTTCGGCAAAGGCATTTAACAGCTACGCGCGCACTTTCACCCTTTCGGTAATAGGTGGAACGCTTGCCATTTTCCTTTGTTGGTTATTGTCGCTTATAGGTATTCAATGCCATACCGATATGGTTATGATAGGCACGATAATGATAGTAGTGCCAGGGCTTTTAATTTGTAACGCCGTTCGCGATCTTTTTACGGGCGATTTACTTTCGGGCACGCTGCAAATTTTAAACGGCGTTTTGGTAACGCTTGCAATAGCTGCAGGTTACGGCGTTGCAATGTTTATCTTTAAAGACATAATGGTAAACGCAAACGGGCCTTTAAGGGATTTATTCCCCTTTAACTTCGGCTATTACTACTACGTTATTCCATTTTGCATGGTTGGTGCTTTCGGCGTTGCGCTTTGGTTTAACCTTTCGTTTAAACGTATGGGTTGGGCAATGCTAAACACGTTAATAACCTTTATCGTGTTCTTAGTAATGCAATATTACACTCACGACGATCCCTTTTTAACCAACTTGGTTGCAACTATCGTGGCGTCAGTTATATCTGAAACGCTCGCAAGGGTGGTTAAATCTCCCGCAACGGTATTTTTAATACCTGCAATAATCCCCTTCGTTCCCGGGGCTTCGCTATATTACACGATGAACTACCTCGTTTTAGGCGATACGGCAAACGCCGTAACCAGAGGAACTTATACGGGCTTAATCTTTTTGGGAATAGCAATAGGGCTTAGTATGGTAACTATGATATTCCAGCTTATAATGCCCGTAAAAATAAAAATGAACTTAAAACATAAACTTCGTTTTATACATAAAAAGAATTAATAAGGAAAATATTATGGACTTAAAAAAATTAGCGCAAACACTCATCCCCGATACTGACCTTCTTCCCTTAGAAGAATACGAAAATTTATATCCCGAACGCGATATGCAAAAGGGTGCTGAAGTAACCCGCCTTGCGCCTTCGCCCACGGGCTTTATCCATTTAGGCAACTTATATAGTGCGCTTGCCGACGAAAGATTGGCGCATACTACGGGGGGGATTTTCTATTTAAGAATAGAAGATACCGACGAAAAGAGAAAGGTAGAAGGCGCGGTAGAATCGGTTATTCGCTCGTTAAAGTATTTTGGAATTAACTTTGACGAAGGGGCGGAAATAGATAGCCCCTTAAATAAATACGGCCCTTATTACCAACGCCAACGCGCTTCTATTTACAGAGCGTTCGTAAAAGATTTAATAGAAAAGGGCTTGGCTTATCCCTGTTTTTGTACGGCAGAAGAGTTGGATGTCGTTAGAGAAGAACAAACGGCAAACAGGCAAATAACGGGTTATTGGGGTAGTTACGCTAAATGCCGCAACCTTTCCGAAGAACAAATTTACCAAAATATACAACAAGGTAAGCCCTTCGTAATAAGATTAAAATCTCAAGGCAATCCCGAAAATAAAATTATCTTTAAAGATGCAATCAAGGGCGATATCACCGTAACGGAAAACGACCAAGACGTTGTAATTTTGAAATCGGACGGAATACCCACCTATCACTTTGCACACGCAATCGACGATCACTTTATGCGCACCACGCTCGTAATCCGTGGCGAAGAGTGGCTTTCCAGCTTGCCCATTCATATCGAGCTTTTTAACGTGTTAGGTTTTAAGCGCCCTAAATACGGACATACCTGCTCGTTAATGAAGGTGGATAACGGCGTAAAAAGAAAGCTTTCTAAAAGAAAAGACCCCGAACTATCCCTCGATTATTACAGAAAAGCGGGCTATTATCCCGTTGCCGTAGTTAAATATTTAATGACTATATTAAACTCTAACTTTGAAGAATGGTCGAATAAAAATCCCCAAACGCCCTACACCGAATTTAAATATTCCATAAGTAAAATGGGTAAGAGCGGCGCTCTATTCGATTTAGATAAATTAAACGACATTTCCAAAACAGAACTTTCTAAACTTTCCGAAGAAGAAATGTATAACTTCTTAAATGCTTGGGTGCAAGAGTTTGGCACGGAGCAAGATAAAGAGCACTTTGAAAATAAGCAATACGTCTGCAAAATTTTGGCTCTTATTATGGGCGTTGGCGGCAAGAAGAGAAGAAAGGATATCGAACGCGCCGAACAGGGCGTAAGCTTGCTTACCTACTTTTTTGACGACACTTTCGCTCCTGAATATAACTTCCGCCACGATAAGCAAACGGTTAACACCGTGCTTAGCGAATTCGCAAAGGTTTACGACCCTACCGACGATAACTCGGCTTGGTTTGCAAAGGTTAAAGCAATTGCGCCTTCCGTTGGTTTTGCAAGCGAAATGAGCGAATACAAAGCCAACCCCGAAAACTTTAAAGGCAACGTTTCCGATATAGCCGAAATATTGCGTATAGCAGTTACGGGCATGGCGAATTCCCCCGATTTATGCACTATTATGGGCATAATAGGAAAGGAAAGAACGCTTGCAAGATTATCTAATGCAATAGTAAAATAAAACTTAATATTTTTGTATATAATAAAGATACCGACGGTGTATGTGTGTCAGTTGAAAATTATGTGAATTTTATTAAATTTGCGTAGAGTTAATTTGACAAATAAACCCCGTCGGTGATATTATTTTTTCAAGTAATTTATTTTTTAGAGGCGAGTATGCTACAACTTAAAAACATAACTAAAACTTACGAGGTGGGTGAAAACCAAGTCCACGCATTAAAGGGCGTTAGTTTACGCTTTCGCAAAAACGAATTCGTTTCTATTTTAGGGGCTTCTGGTTGCGGAAAAACTACGCTTTTAAACATTATCGGCGGATTGGATAAGTATACTTCGGGCGATTTAATTATCGACGGTGTAAGTACTAAGCAGTATAAAGACAAAGATTGGGACACTTACAGAAACCATTCTATCGGCTTTATATTTCAAAGCTATCATTTAATTCCCCATCAAACCATATTGCAAAACGTAGAACTCGCCTTAATGATTTCCGGAGTTTCTAAAGCAGAAAGAAGAAAGCGTGCAATTATTGCCCTTGAAAAGGTAGGACTTAAAGATAAAATTCACAACAAGCCCAACCAGCTTTCGGGCGGTCAGGCGCAAAGGGTGGCAATAGCCCGCGCACTTATCAACGACCCTGAAATAGTTTTGGCGGATGAACCTACTGGTGCACTCGATAGCGTAACGAGCGTGCAAATAATGGATCTATTAAAGGAAATTTCTAAAGATAGGTTGGTTATTATGGTAACGCACAACCCCGAACTCGCCGAAAAGTATTCAACGCGAATTATTAAATTGTTCGACGGTTTAGTAGTAGGAGATACGTTCCCCTTCCACGGCGTACCCAAATCCGTTAAAAAGCAAAAAAAGCAAAAGGGTAAAAAGAAAAACGCTTCCATGTCAACTACTATGGCAATGGGCTTAAGCGTTAAAAATCTTTTATCCAAGGGCAAGCGAACGGCTATGGTTTCGGTTGCGGGCAGTATAGGTATAATTGGCGTTTCAATGGTTCTTGCCGTGTCTGCGGGCGTAAACGGCTACATAGACGCCATGCAAAACGATATGCTTTCGGGCTACCCCGTTTCCGTTACGGAAACTGCTATGGATTACGCATCTTTAATGGAGATTGCCGAATCCAACTTGCCCAACCCCGATATATCTAAATTAGACGATAAAATTTACGTTGATTCGCTTATAAAAATATTGGGAAGTTTTGGTACAATGACCACTCAAAATACCATTACACCCGCATATATGGACTATTTAAGCAAAATGGACCCCGCCTATTACAACGTGATGCAGTTTGGTTACGGGTTTAATATTTCAAACAATATTTACACCGATTTTAAAGTTTACGAAAACTCCACTACGGACGATTCGAGCGGAGAACTTTCCGTTACTGCAATACGCGAAATGTATAGGCAAATTTTAAGCGAGCAGTCGGAATACGCGTCGTGGTCGTCAATGATTTCCACGGTTGCAACCTTTGCCGAAGTGCCCGATAACTGGCAATATATAATGTCGCAATACGATATTTTAGCGGCAACCGACGGCGGAAAAATCGTATCCGAGCTTTCGGATGAGAAGATAGAAGAGATATTTAAAAGCAAAAACAGCGTTATAATGGTAGCCGACAACAACGAAATAGACGACCTTTTAATGGGTCAGTTCGGTTACTTAACGCAAGAAGAGTTTTTAAACTACGCCTATGCAACGACGGACGAAGACTCCCTTTACGATAAAGATTTAGGCTTAGTTGGAAGTGGAGAAGAGGATAAAGACGGCGACGGATTTGCCGACGGCTTAGATTATCAATTCTTTTTGGGTGAAAACGCCAAAACTTTTACCTATTATCCTAACGATCAAGTATATTATAAGCTTGAATCGCCCATCGTTTTAGATTTAACCATGGCGGGTATGGGCAAAAAGACGATAGAATACGCATATAGACCTTACGCCGACGGTAAAGTTTTAATGGAATCAAACGCAATAGGTTATCCTTCTTCCGAACAGATGAAACCGTTTGAAAAGGATAACGCCGTTGAAATGCAAGTTAAAATTATTCTTCGCAAAAAGGACTCTATTTCTTACGGCTGTTTACCTAACGGGTTCTATTATACCAAAGCTTTAACCGATTACGTTTTGCAAACGGGTAAAAGCAGCGCGATAGTAAACACTATTAATCAAAACGGAGCGCCGTTAGAGTGGGTTCCCTACTGGTACAAATATAACGCCGTGTTAGAAGACGGTTCTACCCAAGTAAAAACAATGATGAGTTCGCTTATCGATACTTCTAATTTAATGGGAATGATGATGGGCGGCGGTATGGCGTCAGGCGGCGTAGATACCTCGGTAGACGTTTCCATGCTCGGCGGTTCAAATATCCCCATTACCCTAAAGATATACCCTACCGATTTCGATTATAAAGACTATATAACCGAATATCTCGACGTGTGGAACGATAAGTGCGAAAACGGCGAAAGCTATTCTTATACCGACGAAGACGGCAAAACTCAAACGGTAGTTTTGGCAATGGCGGATAAAATTACTTATACCGATACGGTTGGGTTAATTATCGCTATGGTAAAAACTATGATAGATATAATCACCATTGCGCTTATCAGTTTTACCGCGCTTTCCTTGGTGGTTTCAACCGTTATGATAGGTATAATAACCTACGTTTCGGTAGTAGAACGAGTAAAAGAAATTGGTATTTTGCGTGCGGTAGGCGCAAGAAAGAAGGATATAAAACGCCTATTTAATTCCGAAACGTTTATTATAGGTTTAACTTCGGGTGTGTTTGGAATAGCGGTAACATATTTACTGTCGTTTATTATAAACAGCATAGTAACCGCCCTTTCGGGTATTCCTGCAATATGTGCTCTTCCCGTAACTCAGGCGCTTATAATGATATTAATAAGCGTTGCGCTAACGTTAATATCCGGTTTAATTCCCGCATCTTCCGCGGCTAAAAAAGACCCCGTAGTTGCGCTTAGAACTGAATAAAATTATAAGGGTAAGCTATAAAGCTTGCCCTTAAATATAACAAAAATACCGTCGACGGCATTGACTTAATTAAAATTATATGTTAAAATAAAAATACGTAAAAGATAAGGAGTATTTATGAAACGCATTTTTAAGTTTGCCACGTTATTATCCGTAATATTAGCCACGGTACATTGCGCTATCGCATTTAGCGGTTGCGTAAGGGAAGTATATACCTACGAAGGTGAATATTTCTACACGCAATACGGCACTAATTACGGCATTAAAGTTTTAGTTGAAGTAAGCGACGATCGCATTGCCGACGTTTGGGTTTTAAAGAGTGGATACGTTGACGCAACCCCCGCCCAATACGGTTGGACGGACGAAGCAAAATGGAACGAAGAATTGCCCGCCCTTTTAGATAAATTTACTGGTGAAAAGGTAGAAGACGTTTTAAATATCAACGTCGTTTGCGGCGAGATCGGCGATCCCGTAGGCGCTTCGCAAGACAATTTCTCCAAGTACGGCGAAGATAATAAATATTTAATTTCCAGTTGCACCGTAGGTAGCGGCAGACTTATAAAAGCAATACAAAACGCCGTAAAAAAACACGTTAATTAAAATAAGATAACAGCGAACCGCATTTTTTTTGCGGTTCGCTTATTTTTTATATTGCAATTTACGCGTAAATACATTATAATAATTATATGAAAATAATAAAATCGGCAACCGCAGTTTTGGCGGCGTCGGTGGTTGCGCTTTGCGTTGGCGGATGTAAAAATGCAAACGCTTACTTAACGTATACCAACGGCGGATTTGCCTTCTCAACTCAATATACTTTAGCGGTAACCGATAAATTTAACGTGGATACTAACAGGCAAAAAGTCGTTGATTTATACGAAGATATTACGGCGTATTTGGCGGAAGTGGAAAACTCCATAAGCGTTTCAATCCCTTCGTCCTCTATATATAAATTCAACGAATCGTCAGCTGGGGAAAGCGTAGAAATAGACAAAACCGCGTACGAAGTTTTATCCCTTGCAAAACAAGCTT
>JAGAMH010000123.1 GCA_017624815.1 Clostridia bacterium | reverse complement strand
TACTGCTTTTCTTGAATAGTTTCTATTATGTCGGTAATTTCGCTTTTATCTTTTCTACTTTTTAATATATCCTTTAAAAAGGGATCGAAAATTATTTCTTCATCTCTACCGCCAATTTCTTCTTTAGATAAATAATCTTTAACGGAAAGATATTCGTTTTTAAAGTCAATTACCTTACCCGACTGCGTTCTTATTGCCCTACGCAAAATAAGTTTATAATCGTAATCGTTTATGGTAAAGTTTATTTGACTTTTTTGATAATACTTTCTAGCTAACGGCGCACGCCAGTCTACTATTTCCAGTCGCTCGTCGCCGCGTTTACCTATATAATAACTGTTATAGCCTTCCTTCTCGTCGATTAGATCCATACGCCCAAAGTAAGGTTCGTCGAAATAACATTTATAAGATTGAATTTGCTTGCGGGCAACTTCTATATTACTGCGAAGGTTTAATATTTCGCGATATTCCTTTGCGCCGTAATCTCTTTCCGCACGCAATTTTTTTATTTCCTCTTCGGCGACGGCTATTTTTCTTTTAAGCTTACTTATATAAACGGCGCGAAGCATTACCAAAACGGCGTTAATATGCTCGTTTTCGTATTCTTTTTGCTTTTGTACGTCAATAAGCGATAAAAAGTAATCTTTGTCCGCATTTTTTTGGGGATTAATTAAGTTTTTAATTCGTGTAAAATCGATCAACTTTTTTAATTCTCCTTCTTGACTTATAAGTATAACATATAAGCAATCAAAAATCAAGAGGTAATTTTTACGCCGTTTATAAAAAATACCGACGAAATTTTTTCGTCGGTATAATAAATTATTTTTTTATCCAAGTTGTAGGCGTTAACGTTAAAAGCAAAGGATAAATTTCCAACCTACCCAAAAGCATGGCAATGGTTAATATTATTTTAGATATAGGTGAATAACACGCATAGCTGCCCATAGGACCTACGAGTGATAACCCCGGACCAACGTTGTTAAAGCAGGCAGCTGCCGCAGTGAAATTAGTTTCCATAGCAACGTTGGTTGGAATACCAGTATCAAATGAAAGTAAGAAAAATATTGCAAAAAACAATACGATATATACAAGAGTATACGAACTTACCCCGTTTAAAGTAGCGTCGTCTAAACGCTTACCTTCAAATTTAACTATGTTTGCTGTTCTGGGATGAAGTACCTTTTTTAAATCGTTACCAATTTTTTTAACTACGATTATTAATCTAGATACTTTTAATCCGCCCGCTGTCGAGCCCGCACAACCGCCTATAAACATTAAAGTAACTAAAACTATTTTAGATAGCGTTGGCCAGTTATTAAAGTCCACCGTTGAAAAACCGCTAGTCGTTATTATAGACGAGGTTTGGAATACCGAGTGGCGAAGCGTTTCGGCGAAGCTGCCGTAAATATCGTATATATTAAAACAAATTATAACTACTGCTGAAAAAACTATCCCCACGTAAACCAAAAGTTCACGACTTTTGAAAAAGCCTGCAACTTTTCCTATTATAATTAAATAGTAAAGGTTAAAGTTTACGCCAAAACATAGCATTCCTATTGCGATAACCCATTGATGATAAGCACTATATCCTGCTAAGCCGTCTGCCTTAATTGAAAAACCACCCGTACCTGCAGTTCCAAAAGCGTGCACTAAGCTTTCAAATAAATCCATTCCGCCGCATAACAATAAAATTACCATAATTGCAGTCATAACCGAATAGATAATATATAAAATAAGCGTGGTATCTTTCGCCCTTGGAACTACTTTATCAATAATAGGCCCAGGCATTTCCGCGCGCAAAATGTGCATAGACCTATCAGGCGATTTGGAGGTTATAGCCAAAATAAATACTAACACCCCCATACCACCAATCCAATGGGCAAAACTACGCCACATTAAGCAACCGTGGCTCATAGATTCAACGTCGGTTAAAATGGATGCGCCCGTAGTTGTAAAACCACTTACCGTTTCAAAAAGAGCGTCTATATAGCTAGATATTTCACCGCTTATAGTAAACGGCAACGCACCAAAAACGGAAACGACGATCCACGCTATTGCAACGGTTACCAACCCTTCTTTGGCGTACATAAATTGATTTTTCGGTTTACATAGATAAACCAAAATATAACCTACGACGAAAGCGGCAAGGGCGGCAATAATAAAGCCGTAAGCCGTTTGCCACTCTCCGTATATTAGAGAAACGACTAAAGGTAGCGCCATTAATAACGCTTCTACCCTTAAAACCTTTCCCGCCGTATTAAAAATCATTCTATAATTCATAATTATCTCGCAATAATATCCGTTAAACTTAATATTCGCTTGCCTTCGGCAATAATTATTACCTTATCGTCAGGTTGAATAACGTCGTCGCCAGAAGGTATTATAGCCGTTCTTCCACGGCTTATACCGGCAATTAATACACCGTCGTGCAGTTTCATTTCTTTTAAGGGAACGCCCGTATATGCAAAATCGGGTAAAACCTTAAATTCTAAGGCTTCTGCTCTGCCGTTACTTAACGAATATAGCGTTTCAATTTGGCTACCCATTGAATTTTGAAGGGCACGAGCGTATTTTACCATAACGTCGGCAACTATTTTTCTAGGCGATATTATAGAGGACAAACCCAAGTTCGTTGCCAAGCCCAAAAGTTCTTCGTTGTTGACTTTGGTAATAACTTTAGGTACTTTTTGGCTTGACGCGTAAAAGGATATTAAAATATTATCTTCATCCCTACCCGTTAACGAAATAAATGCGTCGGTATTAGCTATACCTTCTTCTCTTAAAAGCTCTTGCGACATACCGTTTCCGCAAATAACCGTGATTTTATCGGGTAAAACTTCGCATACCTCTTCGCAAACTTTTGGATTATGATCTATAAGTTTAACGTTATGGCGATTTGCCACGAGTAATTTAGCAAGGTAGTTAGAAACGGTTCCTGCGCCTATAATCATAACGTCTTTAACTTGAATATTTTCTATACCCAAAACGTTTAAAAGCTTTAATACAACCCTGTCGGAAATTACTATACCGAGTTTATCGCCGCTTTGAAGTTTAAAAAGTCCGTTAGGAATATAAACTTCTTCTCCGCGCTCTACGGTACAAATTAAAAACTTTTCTTTATGGCGTTTTCTTAAATCCATAAGAGAAACGCCGTTTAAAGGCGAATTTTTGCCTAGTTGAAGTTCTATCATCTCTAAACGGCTGCCCGAGAACTTTTCAACTTTCATAGCTGAAGGTAACTTTAATATACCGTACATTGCTTCAGCCGCCATTCTTTCGGGGTTAATTGCTAAAGACAAATCAAGTTGTTCCTTCATGAAAGACAAACTTTCGTCGTTGTTTTCCAAATCACGGATACGAGCAACGGTATGTTTAGCTCCCATACGTTTTGCAGCAAAACAACAAAGCATATTAAGTTCGTCAGAGCCTGTAACGGCAATAAAAAGTTCTGTATTTTCTACGCCAGCCTCTTTTAATTGCGAATATTCAGTTCCGTTTCCACAAAAGGCAATAACGTCGTAAGTGTTTCTCAACGTTTCAACTACTTCAGGATTAACGTCTATTGCAATAACGTCGTGTCGTTCTTTTGTTAAACTTTCTACTATAGTCACGCCGATTTTTCCACAGCCAACTACTATTATTTTCATTTTAATCTCCTAAAGGTATAACGAGAGTATAATAATTATAATGCAAAATTCGTTTAATTGCAATTATTTTTGTAAAAAACGGAAAAAACCGCATAAAATGCGGTTTTTTATTAATCTAAATTAACGGGAAAAAGCTTATTATTTAATTTTTGAACCCAATTAGGAACGTTAAAAAGCATTTTATTTTTGTTTAAGCCGTTTATTAAAGCAACGTCTTCTTTAGTAAGTTCAAACGCTAACGCGTTAAAATTTTCAACCATTCTTTCAACTCTAACCGTTTTGGGCAAAACTATATTGTTATTTTGAATATGCCAACGCAAAATAATTTGTGCAGGCGTTTTAGAGTACTTTTCGGCAAGCGCTAAAAGTATTTTTTCGCTCATTAACTTTTTATTGCCGTGCCCCAACGGATACCAAGCTTCTACCGCAATATCGTTATTAAAAAGGTATTCTTTAAGCTTATTTTGCGCGCCGTAGGGGTGGCACTCTATTTGATTAATTACCGGTTTAATTTTACAAATATCTAAAATGCGTTGAGTTTGTTTTTTATTAAAGTTCGATAAACCAATTGAGTTAACTTTACCTTCTTCTACGCATTTTTCTAAATCCTTCCACGCAGAGATATAATCGCCGAAAGGGCGGTGCAAAAGCATTAAGTTTACGTATGGCGTTTGTAATTTAGAAAGTGATAAATCAACTGATTTAATCGTTTTATCTTTTCCAAAGTTGCTAACCCAAACTTTAGAGGTTATATAAAGTTCTTCGCGGGGTACGTCCGTTTTTGCCAAAGCGTTGCCTAAACCCCTTTCGTTGCGGTATATCTGCGCACAATCAACGTGCCTATAGCCCGTTTTTATCGCGTTTAAAACGTGTTTTTCACATTCTTCGTCAGCAATACAAAACACGCCGTAACCCATGGTGGGAATTTGAGAACCGTCGTTTAATTTAGTAAATAATTGCATATAACGCCCCCCTTTATCCAAGTAAAATATCGAATACGAACATTAAACAAAAGCCGAATATAAGCGAAAAAGTAGCGCCGTTTTCAGCCCCGTGAGAGTGTGTTTCGGGAATCATTTCGTGACTTATTACAAAAAGCATAGTGCCGCCTGCAAACGCCAAGGCAAAAGGCAAAATAACCACCGAAATTGAAGCGGCAAAATAGCCTATTAAAGTTCCAACCACCTCTATAACGCCCGTTAAAGCTGCGTATAAAAAGGTTTTTCCTTTACTTAAACCAGTTGCCAGCATTGGACCAACTATAACCATGCCTTCGGGAATATTTTGAAGAGCTATTCCACCCGCAATAACGAACGCTTCGGCAACGTTTTCCGTGCCAAAACCAACACCAGCCGCAATCCCTTCCGGGAAATTATGAATAGCTATTGCCATTACGAATAAAAATACTTTACCTATTTTTCGCTTATTTTCTTCTTCTCCTTCTTTTATTCCACTCCATTTATGAAGGTGAGGAACGAGTTTATCAATTAAAAAAAGAAAAATTGCACCAACGAAAACGCCCGCAACGGCTATAATTATACCGTATTTTCCGCCGTATTCTACCGAAGGTTCTATAAGTCCGAATACCGCTGCGGCAAGCATTACGCCTGCGGCAAAGGCTAAAACTATATCGCTAAATTTATGCGTTATCTTTTTAAAAATAAAACCGATAGCCGTACCTATTACGGTTGCTCCTCCAACGCCGAGAGCCGTTAATAATACCATTTCCATACTTTGCCTTTATTATACAAAAGCCCTCCCAAACGGAAAGGCTTTAGTAAATTTAAATTATTATTCCCACTCGATAGTGCCGGTGGGCTTGGGTGTTAAGTCGAATAAAACGCGGTTAACGTTTGCCACTTCGGTTACGATACGGTGGGTGATGTGTTGTAAAAGTTCGAAAGGAACGTTTTCAACGGTTGCAGTCATAGCGTCGATAGTGTTTACCGCACGGATAATTACGGGGTAAGCATAAGTTCTCTTATCGTTGGAAACGCCAACCGATCTAAAATCGGGAACGGCGGTAAAGTATTGCCAAACCTTTCCTTCCAAACCGTTTTTAGCAAATTCTTCGCGTAAAATTGCGTCAGATTCGCGAACGGCTTCTAATCTGTCGCGGGTGATTGCGCCCAAGCAACGAACACCTAATCCGGGACCGGGGAAGGGTTGACGGTAAACCATAGTATCGGGAAGGCCCAAAACTTTACCTACTACTCTAACTTCGTCCTTGTATAAAAATTTTAAAGGTTCAACCAATTCAAATTTTAAATCTTCGGGCAAGCCGCCAACGTTGTGGTGAGCTTTAACAGGGCCGCTTTCTAAAATATCGGGATAAATAGTGCCTTGAGCAAGGAAATCTATTCCTTCTAATTTACGAGCCTCTTCTTCAAATACTCTTATAAATTCTGCGCCGATTATTTTACGCTTCTTTTCGGGTTCCGCAACCCCTTCAAGCTTGGATAAGAAACGGTCGATTGCGTCTACGTAAACGAGGTTTGCATCCATTTCGTCGCGGAATACTTTTACTACTTCTTCAGGTTCGCCCTTTCTTAACAAGCCGTGATTAACGTGAACACAAACGAGTTGTTTGCCAATTGCTTTAATAAGTAAAGCCGCAAGAACGGACGAATCAACGCCACCCGAAAGTGCAAGCAATACTTTTTTATTGCCAACTTGCGCCTGTATTTCTTTAACTTGTTCATCAATAAAGGCGGTTGCGAGTTCAACGTTGTTAATACGCGCCATAGTTTCGGGGCGCTTGTTGTTTGACATAAAAAATCCTCCTGTAATTAAATAAATTTATAATTACTCCCATATTTTGTCAGTGGGGGCACGTTAATGTAAAATCATTTTCCCCTATTTACAATTAACCTTTAGGTGAGTAGTTAGGTGCTTCTTTAGTAATGCTTATATCGTGAGGATGTGATTCAGTTAAAGAAGCTGCCGTAATTTTTACGAATTGTGCCTTCTTTCTTAAATCTTCGATAGTTGCCATACCGGTATAGCCCATACCTGCTCTTAGTCCGCCCATAAGTTGGAAGATTATATCAGCTAAAGGTCCTCTGTAAGGAACGCGGCCTTCAACGCCTTCGGGTACGAACTTAGACGCATTTGCTTGGAAATATCTATCCTTAGAGCCCTTAGCCATAGCGGGAAGCGAACCCATGCCACGGTATGATTTAAAACTTCTGCCTTGATAAATTTCAAGTTCGCCGGGAGATTCGGTAGTACCTGCGAAAAGCGAACCAAGCATTACGGCGCTTGCACCTGCACCTAAAGCTTTTACGATATCACCCGAGTATTTAATACCACCGTCGGCAATTACGCGTTTGCCAAGTTTGTCGGCTTGTTCGGCGCAATCCATAACCGCGGTAAGTTGAGGTACGCCAATACCTGCAACGATACGGGTAGTACAAATAGAGCCGGGACCTATACCTACTTTAACAACGTCGGCACCCGCTTCAATTAAAGCTTTGGTTGCACCTGCCGTTGCCACGTTACCCGCAATTAAAGGAAGGTTGGGGTAAGCTTTTTTAACCTTAGCAACTGCTTCTATAATACCCTTAGAATGTCCGTGAGCGGAGTCGAGAACAACGATATCCACTTTAGAAGCAACCAACGCAGCAACTCTATCTAAAACGTCGGGAGAGCCACCGATTGCAGCGCCTACTAAAAGTCTGCCGTTATCGTCTCTTGCGCTATTGGGGTATTGGATAGCCTTTTCTATATCCTTGATGGTAATTAAACCTTTAAGGTTATAATTTTCATCTACGATAGGTAATTTTTCTATTCTATGTTTACCGAGAATTTTTTGAGCGTCTTCCAACGAAGTACCTTCGGGCGCGGTTACCAAATTGTCTTTGGTCATAACGTTGCATATAGGTTGAGCAAAGTTGGTTTCAAATCTCAAATCACGGTTGGTAAGTATACCAACGAGTTTTCCGCCTTCGGTAATGGGAACGCCGCTTATACGGTATTTTCCCATTAACGCAACCGCAGAAGAAACGGGTTCGTTAGGAGTTAAAAAGAAAGGATCGGTAATAACACCGTGTTCACTTCTTTTTACTCTGTCTACCATAGTTGCTTGTTCTTCGATAGACATATTTTTGTGGATAATACCAATACCGCCTTCTCTTGCCATTGCAATAGCAAGATTACTTTCAGTTACGGTGTCCATTGCCGCACTTATAAGGGGAATATTAAGATTAATACCCTTAGTAAGCGTGGTTTGAAGATTTACGGTGGAGGGCAAAACTTCAGACGCTTGAGGAATTAGCAATACGTCGTCAAAAGTTAAAGCTTCTTTTACTATTTTGCTGCTCATTGTTTTTTCTCCTATATATAAGTAAATTTATTAATTATTTTACGTCGGCTAAAATTTCCAACACGTCGCATAACGTGGCGTAATCTTCACCGTTTTCGTCTAAATTGGGTTTTATTTGATTTAACTTTTCAGTTAACTTTTGCGACAGCTGCAAGTTATTTTGCGTTGCCGCATATACGGAAAGGGAAATTAAAGCGTTGGGCTTTTTAAAGGTGTTTTCACCGTTTGCAGTAAAGGCACGTTCTACAGCCTTGTCTTCTTGCCCTTCTTTAGCGTAAGCAATAGAAAGCTCTCCACAGATAAATTGTTTATAATCTAACTTTAATTCACCGTATTCGCCGTTAGCGTAATATTCGTTTTTTTCTTTACAAAGATCGTTAAAACTATCGTCTAAAACAAGCTTTTCGCCGTATTTTATAATATTTTTGCTATCTTCGGAATAAACGGCGTTTTCTACAACGCGAGATAAATCGTTTATATCGTTAGAATAACCGTATTGAAGATTGGCGTATTTTAAAGCCAGAGAATAGTTACCCGACTTTTCACACCAAGTTGCCATTTGCGAAGGCATTGCAAAACTTAAAATTGCAAAAGCGCCAATACATACGGCAAGTATTATAAGTACGGTTTTTATTGCCGTTTTTACTATAACCTTATCCAAAGCTACTCTCCGTAATAAAAAGTAAAACTAAATACCCATTATAATAAAATATTTTTATTATTTTAGCACATAAGAACGAAAAAATCAACTGTTTGAAGAAATATTCATAATACAGTTTTTTTGCAATATATTTTAATATGAGAAAATTTTTAACGGCAACTTTATTTTTAGTTATTTTTACTTTTTCACTTTGCGGATGTTTTAAAAAAATTGACTATACCGATTACGTATCTGAAAGCCGCACGACAATTTACATTTATTGCGACGACGAAATAAGCGTTAAAATATATTGCGGAAATAAAGAATCACCCTACTGCGCCGACGGAATTAAGGGTAAAGTTGAAAGCTTTACCGAAATTTTAGTAAAATTTTTAAACAACCCAAAATCGGTTAACATAACTTGCGACAATATTTGTGGAGAAATGAATTACAACGCTGTAAAAAACGCCTTTTATTTAAGCGACGGCGTTAAAATTCCACCTTTGGACGATTTATTATTTAAGCTTGAAGTCGACGGCAAAGCTTACGAATATAAGGCAACAAACGTTACTTTAAACGGTGTTATAAGTAAAGAAACGGCGCTAAATTGCGTAATTGAATACGATGGCGAAACTTTTGAACAATTAACCGAACACGGATTATTTAACGGGGAAATTTTTATTAGGATTTTGTATGACGAGGGATGCTATTATTACGTTGGAGTATGTGATACTCAAGGAAAAATTAAGGCATATTTATTAGACGGGGTATACGGTAAAATTATTGCAGAGAGAAATTTATAAAAAATAGCGAGCTTAGTTTAGCTCGCTATTTTTATTCAGACAATAATTCATTTGAAAGTTTTATAATTTCTTCACCGTATTTATCTTTATATTTTTTAAGAACGATATTGTAAATTGGATAGGTTATCGCCATGGGGATAAAACCTATTACGCCAACTATTATACCAAAAACGATTTTATCCCACTCTAAAATTAACGCCATACCTAAACCGAAAATTAAACATGCAACCACGCCTACCGCTATTGCCCAAGCGGTTGCCGTGCCGTTTATCTTATCGTGTAGGCGGTGAATTTCCCTTAATTTATCTTCATTAGAGGGCTTATTTTCGTACTGTTTTTTTATGTTTATAATTTCCTTTTTTTCTTCTTCAGTTAAAGCTGAATATTTATAATTAAAACTTTGAATATCCACTATATTTCTCCATAAGTAATTTTTTGCGTTTGCGTGCCTTTACAAGCATTAATACGGCGATAGTAGTTGAAGTTACGCTAACTAAAACGCCCGTAAAAGTATTAAATAGCGACGCGTTTACTTCCGGCGATTTAAAGGTAAATAGTAACGCCGTTTGAAGCGCTAAAATAGAAGTTAAAGCGTCTATTAAATTTATATTTCTTATTGCCTCTACCGTTAAGTCGGAATGCTTTTTTGCTTTTATAAAATTTATCACCGACATCGTGATTTTGTAAAACGCGTAAGCTGCCGAAGCGTATATCGTTAGCCCAACGTAAACGAAACCTTCGTCGTTAAAAATCATTTGCGCTATTGCAGAAGATAACGCTATGTTTAAAAAAAGAATTAATATTCCGCAATTTTTAAAGGTTTTTATGCGTTTAAGTTCTTCTTCAAATTCATTGCGTTTTGCCCCTTTTTTTCTTTGATGATATAAAAGAAGACCGCCTCGGATAAGAGCTAAAAATATATAATATGCGGCTAAAGCTCCGTACCAAATTGATTGAGCCAAAATTCCTAAAACGCCGTTAAACACTCCGTAACCTACGTTTAATACGAAGGATAAAACGGCAAAAACGACTGTTTTAAAACCGTAATTATATAAAAGATTGTTGGTGAATTTATAACTTTGTAAAAAGGTTATTAATTTATTTTTTATTTTAGGTGCTAAAACAATACTAATATAAACAGCAAAAGTTAAACATAGTGCCGACACTCCGAACAAACAGTATGCTATAATTTCTAAATAACTGCCGCTATAATCAATTTGTAAAATTAAAATAGCCCCAACTATTGCAAGTGCAGTTACAAAATAAATTACGGCAATCATCCAATTTGGCGGATTTTTAACCTTAAGTAAAAAATCTTTAAAACTTTTATTCATTAATAACACCTTTAAGTGTAACGGTGAACGTACTGCCTTCACCAAGAGTACTGTTTACGGAAATTTCCCCACCTAAAACGTCTATAACCTTTTTAACGAGCGCAAGCCCTAACCCGTTGCCTTTTTGCGAATGAGAAGTATCACATTGATAAAACTTTTCAAATATTCTAGCTCCACTTTCCACCGAAATACCACAGCCGTTATCTTTAACTTGGACGACTGCTTTATCGTTTTCCCGTTTAAGATTTACCGTAATTTTGCCACCTTTACTAGTAAATTTTACCGCGTTTGAAATTAAGTTGTTAAATATAATTTCCAAGTAATTGGGGGCGGAATATATGGTAACGTCATCAAAATTACAATTAAGTTCTATCCCCTTTTTCTCCATTGCATCTTCATAATTTAATACCGCTTGAGCTAGTCCTTCGGTTAAATTAAATTTTTGCAATTCAAGTTTAACACTTTGATTTTCAAGTTTATTTAAGCTTAAAACGTTAGTTACTAAAGCCGAAAGGTTTTTAGAAGCTTGCAAAATAGTTTCTACGTATTTTTTTTGAGTTTGCTTATCTTCGTTGCAATTTTTTAACGCGGTTGCGTAATTTTGTATTACGGCAAGCGGGGTTTTTAACTCGTGCGATACGTTAGAGATAAAGTCGGTTTTTAAAACTTTGTTTTTGCTGTTATTGCTTGCAGCAATAGCAATCGGTT
>JAGAMH010000122.1 GCA_017624815.1 Clostridia bacterium | reverse complement strand
TAAAAGCGGGTATGCAAATAGAAAAATCTACGCTAGACGAAATTCAGTTGGAAACGGAAAAAGCCGTTGCGTTAGATAAAGCGTTAACTCACATATCCGCCACCATGAAAACGGAAAAGCAGCTTAAAGATTTTTTAGTTAAAAAGGGCTATACCGAAGGCGTTATAAATTACGTGTTGCAAAAACTTTTATCTTACGGCTATATTAACGACGAAGAGTATTGCAAAGCCTATATAAATTCCGTTTCGGGTAAGGGCAAACGTGCAATAGAAGCCGAGCTTTATAAACGCGGCGCAAAAAAATCATCAATAGAAAACGCCGTATGCGATTTAGAAGAAGATCAAGAAGAAGTTTACAATCTTGCTAAAAAGCATTTGCGTGGCAAGGAAATAAATAAAATCAACCTTGCCAAAACGCTAAAATATTTAATGGGTAAAGGTTACGGCTACGACGTGGCAAAATCGGCAGTAGAAAGGATAGGAAGCGTAGATGAAGATTATTAATTTACCCGTCGTAAACAGCACTAACGACTGGTGCAAACATAACGATAACGGCGAAGATTTAATAGTAATAGCGCGCACGCAAACTACGGGCAGAGGTACTAAGGGTAGAAACTTTATCTCCGACGAAGGCGGTATTTATTTATCCACTTTAAAACGTTATAAAAATTTTTTGGCAAAAAACGCCTTTAAAATATTAATAAATTCTTGCGTAGCAGTATGTAAAACGTTGCAAAGTTTAGATATAACTCCCGTAATCCGTTGGTCGAACGACGTTTTGGTAAACGGCAAAAAAATTTGCGGAACGCTTATAGAAAATACCTTCCAAGGCGATAAAATTACACGCTCAATAGTGGGAATAGGTTTAAACGTAAACAATAAAATACCCCCTTCGTTAAAGGATATTGCCGTGTCAATTGAAAGTATTTTAGGAAAAAGCGTAAGTTTGGATAAAATTTTACAAACGCTTATTTCAAATTTACAAAACGAATATACGGTGCAAGAATATAAATCGTATATGCCGTGGCTCGGCGGCAACGTTATATTAAAAACAGAAAAAAGCGAAATAACTGCCACCGCTTTAGATATAAACGAATCGGGCAGGTTAATTTGCAATATAAACGGCGAAGTTAAAGATATATCTTCTGCCGAAGTTTCAATAAGGTTTTAATTATGCACAAAGTGTTGAATAACGAACAAATGCGAATAAGCGACGGTTACACCATAAAAACTTTGGGTGTGCCGTCGAGCGTTTTAATGGAGCGCGCGGGAATTGCTTTAGCGCAAGAAGTTAAAAACGCAATAACCGACAAGCAAAATCAAAACGTTTTAGTCGTTTGCGGAAACGGCAATAACGGCGGCGACGGCTACGTTTGCGCCCAAGCCCTTTTAAAGGAAAATTATAGTGTAAAAGTTTACGCTTTTTCAGGCAAGCTTTCGCCCGATTGCGAGCGTGAAAAGGCAAATTATAAGGGTGAATATTCTTCTGAAATTTCCGCCGATATAATCGTTGACTGCATTTTCGGTACGGGGATTGCAAGAAAGGTAGAAGGCGAGTTTGAAAGCGTTATAAACGCTATTAATAAAAGCGGAGCAATAATAATTTCTGCCGATATCCCAAGCGGATTAAACGGCGATAACGGTTGCGTTTTAGGGGTTGCAGTTAAGGCTAATTTAACGGTTGCAATTGCCGAATATAAGCTGGGACACTTTTTAAACGACGGCAAAGATTATTGCGGCAAGGTTATTAAAAAGGATATAGGAATAAGTTTGTCAAACGGCAACTACGCCCAAATTTATCAAGAAAACGATATAAAAAATTTACTTCCCGTTCGCTTGCAAAATTCCCATAAAGGAACTTTCGGTACGGCTAATATTATAGCTGGCTCAACCTATTGCGGGGCGGCAGCTCTATCAATTTCTTCGGCGTTAAAAAGCGGTTGTGGCTACGTTTATCTAACCTGTAAAAATTCGCTTAAAAATGCGTTGGTCGCCACATATCCCCAAGCCATTTATCAAAAAAAGCCCAATTTTTCGGCTAATTCTATCGCAATAGGAATGGGTGAAGGGTGTTTAAAAGCAACGTATAATAAAACGGTTAAATTATTAAAAAATTATAGCGGCAACTTAATTATAGACGCCGACGCCTTAAATTCGCTCGCCCGTTATGGAGTAGAAGTTTTAAAGCAAAAAAAGTGCAACGTATTAATCACGCCGCACGTTAAAGAATTTTCTCGCTTAACAAAAATATCCGTGCAAGAAATAATTAAAAATCCCGTAAAATACGCAAGCGATTTTGCAATAGAATACGGCGTTACCGTTTTATTAAAATCTTGTACTAGCGTAATAGCTAACGGTACTCAAACTGCAATAAATATAAAAGGTTCTACGGCGCTTTCAAAAGGCGGCAGCGGCGATATTTTGTCGGGTTTAATTTGTGGCGTTGCGGCACAGGGGGTTAATTTATTTAACTCTGCCGTAATTTCTAGCTATCTTGTAGGTGAAACGGCAGAAATTTGCCAAGAAAAATACTCGGCGTACGCAACCACTTCCGCCGATATAATTAAAAAATTGCATAAAGCCTTTTTGCGCTTGACAAAGTAATACGCGTTTGTTAAAATATAAGCGTTGAAAGGGAGTAGTTACAATGGTATACGGCAACAAACCCCGATATAAAAATCGTGCCGTACACCCCTTAATTTTAAGGAACAAGACTTTTAACTTAAAGCGATTTAAGTTAAAAGTCTATTTTTTTAACGAATGCTAAAAATAATATAGAGGTAATATTTATGGCTTGGGAAATTGTTTTAAACGTGTTTCTTTTAGCAGTTGGTTTTGTGCTTTTAGTAAAGGGCGCAGACTGGCTCGTAGACGGCGCGGCAGGCATTGCGGCAAAATTAAAAGTTTCGTCGCTCGTAATAGGTTTAACGGTAGTTGCGTTTGGCACTTCCGCACCCGAAATGGCGGTTTCAATAACTAGCGCAATCGGTGGCGACGCAGGTACTTCTATCGGTAACGTAATAGGCAGCAATATAATGAATATTTTGCTTATTTTAGGTATTAGCTCGTTAATCGTAAATATCCCCGTAGGCAAAACTTCACGCTTTATAGAAATCCCCTTTTTAATTGCAACTACGGCACTTTTTATAGTGCTCGGCGTGCTCGGCGTTTCGTTCACTTGGTGGGAAGGTTTAATTATATTTGCGCTTTACGTAATATTTATGGCGTATACTATTATAATGGCCCTTCGCGAAAAGAAAGCCTTGTTAGAAACGGCAACCGCAACGTCGGTAGTTGAAGAAGCTCCCCAAGAAGAAGTTCAAGTTTTAACGGGAATAAAAGGAGCTTTGCAAAAAATTAACGCAAAGTACGAAGAACTTAAAAATAAAGTTTGGTTTTTAACAGTTTTAACGGTAGTAGGCTTGGCGTTAGTAGTATGGGGCGGAACAATAGTGGTAGAAGCCGCAACCTTTATCGCGGAAGAAGCGCTTGGCATAGATACCATAATAGTAGGTTTAACTGTAGTGGCTTTCGGAACGTCTTTACCCGAACTAGTAACCTCCGTTTCAGCGGCTAAAAAGGGCGATATGGGTATTGCAACGGGCAACATTATAGGTAGCAATATTGCAAACCTTTTGCTTATTGCAGGTTTAAGCTTTACTTTTGCGGGCAACACTCCACTCCCCAACGGTGGCAATACTTGGGCGTTTGTAATCGACTGCGGCGTTTCCATTTTAGCGGCGTTAATATTGTGGTTGTTCTCTATGGGTAAAACTAAAAGCTTGGGCAAAGTTGCAGGCGTTTCCATGATAGCCATTTTAATAGCGTATTACGTTTATCTTTTCCTTTCCGCTTACGGGGTAATAGTTATTTAAAGCGTATAAAAATCTTTTATAAGGTCAACAATAAATATGCGGCGTTACATATAATAAAATATACACGCTGCCGATTAAGAGGTTGACATGGATATTAAAAGAGGAGAATTATATTACGCGGATTTATCTCCCGTAGTAGGCAGCGAGCAGGGTGGCATACGCCCCGTATTAATAGTGCAAAACGACGTAGGTAATAAATATTCGCCCACTATAATTGCGGCGGCGGTAACCAGTAAAATAAACAAAGCAAAACTGCCCACCCACATAGAGTTGCCAAGCAACAGTTACGGGTTGCAAAAAGATAGCGTAATTTTACTTGAACAAATTCGTACTTTAGATAAACGTAGGCTAAAAGAACGCATAGGTGAGCTTCCCGCAAGCACCATGTCTAAAGTCGATAAAGCAATTTTAATAAGCTTAGGCTTTGCAAAATAAAAAAAGCGTTGGTTTTCCAACGCTTTTTATTTATTTTTTAAGTTAAATTTATTCCGTTTTGCAAAATATTATGCTATAATAATAGCATGTTTAAAAATTTTATTAAAAAATTAAAAATACATTACGGGCTTTACGGAGCTATTTTAACGGCAGTTTGCGCCATTTTAATTTTCGTTGATCTATTAACCAAGTTTTTAGAAGAAAAATACGCTTGGAAGTTTTGGCACGACGTAAAAGCTATAAACTGGCTTATTTACGTGGAAAGCGGACACAGAAACGACGGCGCAGCTTTCAGCTCCTTTGCTGGCAACCAAACGTTTTTAATTATTATAACGGTGTTAATGTTAGCGGCTTTAATAGTAACTTTTTTATTAACGCCCAACCGTTTTCAAATTTTAAAAATTGCAATAGTTATGATAATTTCCGGCGCAATAGGCAACCTTGTAGACAGAATTATGTTCCAAGAAGTGCGCGACTTTGTTTGGATAAATATTTTCGGCAATTTTGCTTGCTGTAATTTTGCCGACTTTTGGATAGTTTTGGGTGCAATTCTCGCCGCCGTAGACATAATGTTTTTAAACGAACTAGCGCTGATCCCGCTAACTAAAAAAGCTAAAGAAGCGCAAAAAAAGGAAAGGGAAAAAGACCTTAATAATAGCGAAAACGGCACGGAAGAATAATGGAAAAGATAATTTTAATCGCCGAAGAAGCCTGTTCCAGATTAGACGTTTTTCTATCGGAAAATTTACAAGGCTACACACGTTCGGCAGTTAAAAAATTAATAGAAAACGGCGCGGTTAGCGTAAACGGTAAAAAGGGTAAAGCCTCGCAAGAAGTAAAAGTTGGCAACAGCGTTATAGCTGAAATTCCCGACCCTATCACTTACGAAGTAAAGCCCGAAAATATCCCTTTGGATATAATTTACGAAGACGACGATATTGCAGTTATAAACAAGGCTCAGGGCATGACGGTGCATATGGGCAACGGCAATTACGAAGGCACTTTGGTAAACGCGCTTTTATATCATTTAAAAAGCTTAAGTGGAATAAACGGTGTAATTCGCCCGGGGATAGTTCACAGAATAGATAAAGATACTTCGGGGCTTTTGGTAGTTGCCAAAAACGACGCGGCCCATTTAAGTCTTTCTAAACAAATAGCCGAAAAGTCGTGCAAGCGCCAATATATTGCCCTATTAGAAGGTAATTTAAAAGAAGATAGCGGTAACGTTACCACCTATATAGGCAGATGCCCAACCGATAGAATTAAAATGGCGGTAGTGCCCCCCGAAAAAGGCAAAATTGCAATAACCGATTTTGCCGTTGCCGAGCGTTATTCGGGCTATACTCTGTGCCGTTTTTATCTTCAAACGGGCAGAACGCACCAAATTAGGGTGCATGCAAAACACTTAAAACATCCCGTGGTCGGTGACCCCGTTTACGGCGTTGCAAAGCAAAAATTCCCATTAAACGGTCAGCTTTTACACGCCGAAAAATTAACTTTAACCCATCCTAAAACGGGCGAAGTTATGGAGTTTTACGCCGATATCCCACAATATTTTAAAAACGTATTATCAAAGTTGAAACGAGTTTAATTATGCTAAAAATAACTTCCGCCAAAGGTTGGCTTGCAAAACAACTTAATATAAAAAAAGGCGACGCTATTTTAGCTTTCAACGGCTTTGAAGCGGTAGATTCTTTAGACTATCTCTTTTACGACAGTAAAGAAAAATTTACTATAAAGCTACAAAAAAAGAACGGCGAAATTTTAGAAATAGAAGTGGACAAGGATGAAGAAGAAAGCCTAAACTTAACGTTTGAACAAAACGAAAAGATAAGAACTTGTCACAATAAATGCGTTTTCTGTTTCGTAGACCAAATGCCGCCCAATATGCGTAAAAGCTTATACGTTAAGGACGACGACTACGTTTTAAGTTTTATGTGTGGCAACTTCGTAACACTTACCAATCTTTCCGAAGAGGAGTTGGAAAGAATAATTCGCTTGCACTTGTCCCCCATATACGTTTCCGTTCACACCATGGATGAAAATTTGCGCTGCGAGCTTATGGGCAACCGCTTTGCAGGCAAAATAGTAAACCAATTAAAACGCTTAACCGAAGCCAAAATAACCGTGCATTGTCAGGCTGTAATCGTTCCCGGCAAAAACGACGGCAAAAATTTAGAATACACGGCAAGAAAGCTTTTTGAAATGCACCCCTATATCGCCGACTTGGCAGTAGTGCCCACGGGTATTACAAAGTATAGAGAAAATCTTGCAAAAATAGACGATATAACTAACGAAAGTGCGGCAAGCGTTTTAGAAATTTGCGATAGGTTGAATAAAGAATTCGGTAAAAACTTTCTTCTCCCCGCCGACGAATATTTTATAAGAAGCGGCAAAGATTTAAAGCCCGTAGAATTTTACGGCGACTTTTCCCAAATAGAAAACGGCATAGGAATGACGACTAAATTTATTGCCGAATTTAAAGAAAGCGTATACCCCGCAAAACTCAATTCCCCCCGTAATATAGCCTTGATAACGGGCGTTAGCGCGCAAAATATAATTCAAAATTTATGCGATATTGCAAACCAAAACGCAATTAATTTACACGCTTTTGCACTTCCCGTAAAAAAT
>JAGAMH010000121.1 GCA_017624815.1 Clostridia bacterium | reverse complement strand
TATTAAGTATTTCGCTTATATCGCTACCTTCAAGCCCGCCTTCGGGAGTAAAAAACTTTAATCCGTTGCGGTTAAAGGGAAGGTGAGATGCGGTTATCATAATGCTAGCCTGACATCCCCAACTCGGCTTTTTTAAAAGCATAAACATAGAGGGGGTAGAAGAAAGCCCCGTATAAACCATATCGCAACCGCTTTCCAAAACGGCGGTTTTAACTGCGTTTACTATTCGGTTTGCCGAAATTCTCGAATCGTTACCAACCGCTATTTTAACGGAAGGAACGCCAAGTTTTTGGCATTGTCTTTTTAAAAACGCTTTAACTATTAAAATTACGGCTTCGTCGGTTAAGTTAATGGGTTCTCCGGCAATTCCTTCGCTTGCAACGCCCCTTACGTCCGTTCCGCTTTTCAACTTTAGTAAATCAAACTTTTCCATATTGTACATTATACAATATTTGCCTACTCTTTTCAAGTGTTTGCGTAAAATAAATTGCATTATTTAAAAATTAAAAATTTTTACTTAAAAACTATTTATTTTTAGGGCGTTATATGTTATAATAAAACGGATGATAATATAACGGAGTAAATTATGGCAAAAGAAAATTTCGTAGAACAAATTGCTGATATAGAAAAAGATTTCCCCCAATGGTATACCGACGTGGTTAAAAAGACCAAACTCGTAGACTACGGCCCCGTAAAAGGCACTATGGTAATTCGCCCCTACGGTTACGCTATTTGGGAAAATATTCAAAAAGAGTTAGATAAGCGCTTTAAAGAAACGGGACACGAAAACGCCTATTTTCCCTTGCTTATCCCTATGAGCTTTTTCACCAAAGAAGCAGAACACGTAGAAGGTTTTGCTCCCGAAGTTGCAGTAGTAACCCACGCAGGCGGCGAAGAACTTTCCGAACCTTTGGCAATACGCCCTACTTCTGAAACCGTTTTCGGTAATATGTATTCCAAATGGTTGCAATCTTACCGCGATTTACCCATTATGATAAACCAATGGGCAAACGTAATGCGTTGGGAAAAGACCACCCGTCCTTTTTTAAGAACTTCCGAATTCTTATGGCAGGAAGGTCATACCTGCCACGCTACCGAAGAAGAAGCAATGGAAGAAACTATAAAAATGTTAGGCGTATATAAAGAATTTGCCGAAAACTGTCTTGCTATCCCCGTACTCACGGGCAAAAAGACGGAAAAGGAAAAGTTTGCAGGTGCAGTTGCCACCTTCGGTATGGAAGCTATGATGAAGGACGGCAAAAGCTTACAAGCGGGAACTTCTCACTACTTAGGTCAAAACTTTGCCAAGGCGTTCGACATTAAATTCTTAGATAAAGACGGCGTTCAAAAACACGCTTATACCACTAGCTGGGGCGTTTCAACTAGATTGATAGGCGCACTTATAATGGCTCACGGCGATCAACGCGGCTTGGTAATTCCTCCCGTAGTTGCGCCCACTCAAGTAGTAATAGTTCCCATTGCCGCTAAAAAGGGCGGAGTAATGGAAGCTTGCTACGATTTAAAAGAAAAGCTTACAAAAGCGGGCGTAAGAGTCGTTTTAGACAGCACCGACAATAGCCCCGGTTGGAAGTTTAACGAATGGGAAATGAAGGGCGTTCCTTTAAGAATAGAAGTTGGTCCTCGCGATTTAGAAGCAGGAAAGGTAGTTATATTTAGAAGAGATACTTGCCAAAAAGACTTCTACGACTTAACTTCGGTAATCGATACCGTAACTTCTTTACTTACCGCAGTTCAAAAAGATATGTTGGAAGCGGCAAGAGTTCGCCGCGACGAAAGAATAGTTTACGCAAACGATATTCAAGGCATATTAGCGGGTGTAGAAGGCGGAAACTTCGTAAAAGCCGGTTGGTGCGGATGCCGTGAATGTGAAGAAAAAATCAAAGAAGAAACGGCGGCAACTGCAAGAGTTTATGCTGAAGGCGAAACTGCTGAAACTTGTGCGGTATGCGGCAAAAAAGCAAAACATATGATAATTTACGCAAGAGCGTATTAAAAGTTTAATAAAATACTAAAGGAGGTTATTATGGCTTTTTGTAATCATTGTGGAAAGGAAATTCTCGATAGCGCAGTAGTGTGTGTTCATTGCGGTTGTAGCGTAGCTCCTAACGGAAATGCAAACGCTACGCCTAATCAAAGTACTGAACCTAAGAAAACTAAATATTGTAGACATTGTGGCAGCGCAATTTTTGAAAACGCAGTAGTATGCGTTCATTGCGGTTGTGCAGTAGAAGAGCACGTTTATGGAAAGCAAGATAAAAAACCTGCTAACGTATTAAGTATTTTGGGTTTTATTTTTGCTTTTATAGTTCCCTTAGCAGGTCTTATTTTAAGCTGCATAAGTTTAAAGCAAATTAAAAAGGACGCCAATCTTGGCGGAAAGGGTTTGGCAACTGCCGGCTTGATATTGTCCATCGTATTTATGGCGCTAAACTTATTAGATTTAATTGCTTTGTTATTTGAAACTTTTGGCAGTGGAGTTTTAGTATAAAACGAACCCCGACGGAATAATTCCGTCGGGGATTTTTTGCGTTAATTAAGGCATATTACGGGGGGAATTAAAAAAAGCGGAGTAAAAACTCCGCTTTTTTTAACCGTATTAAATAATTTTGTTTGCTTTATAAGAAGTGTGTAAAATCTTATGAGCTTTATGGCTGTTGGGGAATTCGAAGTAATCATTGTAAATAACGTCGATTACAGGGGAATCTGCCGAACGGCGCAAATCGTTGTTGCTGTCGTTCTTATAAAGTGCTTTAGCTCTTGCTTCTTTAAGTTCAACGCTGTTTCTAATACTATCGGAAAGAGTGGGTTGACCGCCGCCGTTTACACAACCGCCGGGGCAGCTCATAATTTCAATAAAGTCGTATTTCTTTTCGCCGGACTTAATTTGTTCGATAATAGTTCTTGCGTTATTAAGACCGCTTGCTACTGCAACGTTAATGGTTATACCTGCAACGCTATAAGTTGCTTCCTTAATGGGAGAAGTTCCGCGAACGTCGGGGAATTCAATCACTTTAAAATCGCCGTCGAGCATTTTAGCTGCAGTACGTAAAGCTGCTTCCATAACGCCGCCCGTTGCGCCGAATATTGCGCCTGCGCCGGTTGCAGTGGCAAAAGGATTGTCGAATTCTTCGTCGGGAAGATCAGTAAATCTAATACCTGCAGTTTTAATCATTCTGGCAAGCTCACGGGTAGTTAAAGCTACGTCTACGTCTTCAATCATTTCTTCTCTGCTACATTCGTACTTTTTAGCCGTGCAAGGAATTACGCTTACAACGAAAAGGTTCGCAGGGTCAATTCCGTTCTTTTCAGCCCAATAGCTCTTTAATAATGCACCGAACATTTGTTGAGGCGATTTGCACGTTGAGAGATTAGGAATCATTTCAGGATAGGTTTGTTCTACGAACTTAATCCAAGCGGGGCAGCAAGAAGTGAACATGGGCAGCGGCTTATGAGTTTTAATTCTCTTAATAAGTTCGGTTGCTTCTTCCATAATGGTAAGGTCAGCAGTAACATCCATGTTAAAAACATAGTCGGGGTTAAGTCTTCTAATAGCTGCAACCATTTTGCCTTCAACGTCTGTACCAACGGGCATATCAAACGCTTCGCCAAGGGTTGCTCTTATGGAAGGAGCTGTAAAGAATATAACCTGTTTGGTAGGATCGGAAAGAGCGTCCCAAACTTTAGAAACTTCACTCTTTTCAGAAAGTGCACCAACGGGACAGTCAACTACGCATTGTCCGCAACCAACGCAAGGTGATTCAGCTAAAGGTCTGTCAAAAGCGCTGCCAACGTGTACTTGGAAACCTCTTTCAATAGGGCCGATTGCGCCGATACCTTGATTGTTACAAGCAACTACGCAACGCATACAGTTAATACACTTGTCGTTGTCGCGTACGATATAAGGGGACGAATCGTCAAGGGGTAATACGAAGTCTTCACCCTTAAACTTGTCTTCGTCTACGTTGTAGCCTAAGGATAATCTCTGTAATTCGCAGTTGCGGCTACGTTCGCAAGATAAGCACTTTTGCTTGTGCTTGGATAAAATGAGTTCAAGCGTTAATTTACGGCTTTGACGGCATTTTTCGGTATTGGTTCTAACTTCCATACCTTCAGCAACGGGATATACGCACGCTGCAACTAAGCCTCTTGCACCGGTAGCTTCAACTACGCACATACGGCAAGAACCTTCTTTGTTAACGTTTTTAAGATAGCAAAGGGTAGGTATTTCGATATTAGCTTGTCTTGCCGCGTCTAATATTGTCGATCCTTCGGGAACGCTTACGGAAATTCCGTTAATTTTTAAATTGATCATTTTTTGCATAGCTATTCACCTCTTACTTTTTAACGATTGCGCCGAATTTACATTTGCTCATACAAACGCCGCACTTAATACATTTATCTTTATCGATAACGTGGGGTTGCTTAACGGTGCCTGTAATTGCGCCAACGGGGCAATTTCTCATACAAAGCGTACAGCCTTTACACTTGTCAGCTTCGATAGAGTAGCTTAAAAGCGCCTTACATACGCCAGCCTTACATTCTTTCTTTTCAATGTGGTCAACGTATTCGTCGCGGAAATAGTGGAGGGTGGAAAGAACGGGGTTAGGTGCACTTTGTCCAAGAGCGCAAAGAGAAGAAGACTTCATGTGGTTGCAAAGTTCTTCTATTTTATCTAAATCTTCGTTAGTACCCTGTCCTTTGGTAATTTTGGTTAAAAGCTGCAAAAGTCTTCTAGTGCCTATACGGCAAGGCGTACATTTACCGCAAGATTCTTCAGCGGTGAACTCAAGGTAGAACTTAGAAATGTCAACCATACAAGAATCTTCGTCAAGAATAATCATACCGCCCGAGCCCATCATTGAACCGATTGCAATAAGGCTATCGTAGTCAATGGGAACGTCAATGCATTCTGCAGGAATGCAACCGCCCGAAGGACCACCCGTTTGAGCAGCCTTAAACTTTTTGCCGTCGGGGATACCGCCGCCGATTTCTTCAACTATTTCTCTTAAAGTAGTGCCCATAGGAACTTCTACCAAGCCAACGTTAGTGATTTTTCCGCCCAAAGCGAATACTTTAGTACCGGAAGAGGTTTTAGTACCTATGTTTGCAAACCAAGCCGCGCCGTTCATAATAATAGGATTAATGTTTGCCCACGTTTCAACGTTGTTTAAAAGGGTGGGTTTACCGAATAATCCCTTAACTGCGGGGAAGGGAGGACGGGGTCTGGGTTCGCCACGGTGACCTTCGATACTGCGTAAAAGAGCCGTTTCTTCGCCGCAAACGAATGCGCCTGCGCCAAGACGGAGCTCAATATCAAAGTCAAAGCCCGTACCTAAAATATTTTTACCTAATAAGCCGTATTCTCTTGCTTGCTTTAACGCAATGTTAAGTCTGTTAACTGCAACGGGATATTCTGCACGAACGTATATGTAACCTTGTTTTGCACCGATGGTATAGCCTGCAATAGCCATAGCTTCGAATACGCAATGGGGGTCGCCTTCCAAAATAGAACGGTCCATAAACGCACCGGGGTCGCCTTCGTCAGCGTTACAGCAAACGTATTTAACGTCGCTTTCCGAAGCTTTGGTAAACATCCACTTTCTACCAGTAGGGAAGCCTGCACCGCCACGTCCTCTTAAACCGCTGGCGAGCATTTCGTTAATAACGTCGTCGGGAGTCATGGTGGTTAAAACTTTTTCTAAAGCAGCGTAGTCGCCTGCTGCAATTGCTTCGTCGATATCTTCGGGAGCAATAACGCCGCAGTTTCTAAGAGCAATACGCATTTGCTTTTTGTAGAAAGCAGTTTCAGCGAAGGGGATAATATCTCCGTTTTGAGTAATAGTACCTTGATATAAAAGTTCTTTAACTATTTCGCCGCCCTTAACCAAGTGTTTTTCAACTACCGTTTTAACGTGGTCGGGAGTCATTTGCGAATAGAAAGCACCTTCGGGATAAACGATCATAATAGGGCCGAGAGCGCATAAGCCGAAGCAACCCGTTTTTACGATTAAAATATCGTCGATTCCGTTTTCTTTAAGCGACTTTTCCAACTGTTCGATAACTTTTATAGAGTTGGAAGAAGTACAACCAGTACCGCCGCAAACTAAAACCTGTTTTCTATAACCGGTTTTTTTAGCTAATTTTTCGCCTTGTTCTTTAACGGCGCGTCTTACTTCAATAAGTTCTTTTTTCGCCTGTCTAATAGCGTCAAGTTGTTGAATAGTCATTATTTTACCTCCCTGTATTTGTCTAAAATACCCTTAATCATGTCGGGGGTAAGTTTGCCGTAAACGTCGTCGTTAATCATCATAACGGGCGCAAGACCGCAAGCACCTACGCAACGGCAGCTGTCTACGCTGAATAATCCGTCGGGAGTGCACTCGCCGCATTTAATTCCAAGTTGTTTTTCAATTTCTTCCAAAACTTTGTCTGCACCTTTAACGTAACAAGCCGTACCTAAGCACATGCTAATGCGGTACTTGCCCTTGGGTTGAAGGGAGAACTGCGAATAGAAAGTAACTACCCCGTATACTTCCGAAAGCGAAACGTTAAGTTTTTCGGCAATTATCGTTTGAACTTCGATAGGTAAGTAACCGAAAATTCCCTGTGCTTCCTGCAAAATATGCATAAGGCAACCGGGGACGGATTTGCTTTCTTCGATTACGGCGTTAAGCTTAGAAAGCTGTTCTTCCGTAGCGCAGAATTTAGCGTTATTGTTCATCTGGTCCTCCTTGTCGCAAAAAGCGAACAATTTTATTTAATACGTTATTATGTGCGCGCGCAAATTACACGCACGCGTAAAACATTATAACATAAAATATTAATAAATTCAACCCGTATTGGTAATTTTGTTATACATTTATCGATAATTTTTTACTAATTTTTTAAAATTTTATAGTAAAGTTTACCTAGGTTTATTTTTTAATAATAAAAGCGCAATAAAAGTTTAAAAAGCTTGCAAAAATAAAAATAAGAATATTTTTCCAAATTTTGCAAAATATATTTTTATGGCAAAAATATTAATTATAGGAGCAGGCGTTTCCGGGCTTTCGGCGGGTATTTACGCTCGCCTAAACGGGCACGACGCCACTATATGCGAAAAGCATTTTAACGCAGGTGGAAATTTAACGGGATGGCAACGCGGTGAATATCACGTGGATAACTGTATACATTGGCTTACGGGAACCAACCCTGCAACGCAAGATTATAAAACGTGGTGCGATTTGGGCGCTTTAGGCAGCGTAAACGTTTATCAAGGCGAAACTTTATATACCTTTGAGCAAGACGGATTAAGGTTATCTTTAAATAAAGATTTAGAAGTTATAAAAGAAGACATGTTAAACGCGTCCCCTTTAGACGAAAAGGAAATAAAGGCGTTTATATCCGCCGTTAAAACGGTGCAGGGAATAATGGGTATTGCCGGCAAAAATCACGATAAAAAAAGCGGAGTGGCGGCAAAGCTTACGGCGCTGCCAACGCTAATTAAATATAACGGCATTACAACGGGTGAGTTGGCGTTAAAATTTTATAGCCCACTAATTCAAAACTTTATAACGTCGCTTATGGGTGAAGAATTTTCGGCAATGGCTTTAATCGTAGTGTTTGCAACTTTTTGCGGCGAAAACGGAGGGATACCCGAAGGCAGCTCGGTGGGTATGGCAAAGCGTATGGAAAACCGCTTTAAAGAGTTGGGCGGCAAGCTTTATTTAAAAAAGGAAGCGGTTAATATAAAATATGAAAACGGCGTCGCAACGCAAGTGGAATTTTCAGACAATACTACGCTTCCAGCCGATTATATAGTAATTGCAACCGACCCGGAAATTGCCTACCATAAACTTTTAAAACAACCTATGCCAAAGCAATTGACGCAGTACTATGCTCAAAATACGCGCTTTTCAAGCTATCAATGCGCCTTTGCGTGCGATAAAAGTGAATTGCCTTTTTCAGCAGATTTTATATTTGAAATTCCAAAAAAGTATAAAGCTAAGTTGCGAACTAAAAACTTAATTATAAGGGAGTTTTCTCATGAAAAAAGTTTTGCGCCCAAAGGCAAAAATATAATTCAAACGTTAACTTTTTGCTCGGAAAAGGATGCGCGCGATTTTATTAAATTGCGTAAAGATAAAGAAAAATACGAAGAAAAGAAAGGTAAAATAGCGCAATTGATTGTAGAGATAATAGAAGATAAATTCCCCACTTTAAAAGGTAAATTAACGTTGTTGGACGTTTGGACGCCCGCAACTTACAATAGGTATACGGGGGCGGAAACGGGCTCGTTTATGGGTTTTATATTGCCCGCTAAAACTATACCTCATACCTTGGATAATAAGGTTAAAAATTTAAATAACGTTATATTAGCAACGCAATGGTTGCAATCTCCCGGCGGATTACCTATTGCCGCAAAGGTAGGAAAGGCGGCGATAGAAACAATAAATAAAAAGGAAAAAGCGTTACAAAGGGCGTAAAAAAATCCTCGCAAAAAAAGCGAGGATTTTATATTAAAGTTTTTCTAAACGTTGCCATAATGCGGTTTTCTATTCTTGATACTTGCACCTGAGAAACGCCTAAAGTTTGGGCAACTTCGCTTTGCGTCATATCTCTAAAATAGCGTAAAATTATAACCTTTCTGTCCCTCTCCGCCAAATCGGAAATGGCGGTTTTTAACTGTAAACTTTCAATAATTTCTTCTTGTTTATCTTCCGAGGCAAGCTTATCTAAAAGCTCGCTCGTTTTTTCGTCTTTATAATCGCCCCTGTCAGAAAGGGATAGAGGCATGTGTGTAGAACCCATTGTAAAAACTACTTCGCTTTCGGGCATTTTAAACTGTTCAGCAATCGTTTTAATGCTTGGTTGATTGCCGTTAATTGCGGCATATTCCTCAACGAATGCGTTAATTGCCCTTGCCGCCGACTTAATCGCACGTGAAACTTTAATGCTTCCGTCGTCGCGCATAAATCGCTTAATTTCGCCCGCAATCATGGGG
>JAGAMH010000018.1 GCA_017624815.1 Clostridia bacterium | reverse complement strand
AATCCCCGCACCTAATAAAGGCGTTGGCGATAGCGTTAATTTCGGCGGTCTTTTAGGTCGCGCACCTATAATGCCCGTCCACAATCAGTCAAGCGCTAAATTTATAAATAGGGGTGGACTTATACCCGCACCTATACATTCTAATAAAAACTAAGAGGTTATAATGGAAAGAAAGGACGTTTTAGCAAAAAACAAATGGAAAATAGAAGATATTTATTCTTCTGACGATGTGTGGGAAAAAACCTACGACGAACTTTTTAATAGTATAGAATTTTCTCATTACGCAGGAAAGCTTGGCAACAAAGAAACGCTGTTAAAGTTCTTTAAAGAAACCGACGAATTTGGAAAAGTATTAGAACGTTTGGCAGTCTACGCACATATGCGTCATGACGAAGATACTAGAATTTCAAAATATCAGGCTTATAACGCTAAAATTGGTGCGTTATATTCAAAATTTTCCACTGAAATTGCTTTTTTTGATTCAGAAATGGCTAAATTAGATGAAAATTATTTAAATTCATTAGTTTTAGATAAAGATTTTTCCGATTACGATTATCAAATTAAAACGATAATTAAACGTAAACCCCACGTTATATCCGAAGAACAAGAAAAATTAATTGCACTTGCTGGCGAAACTTTAGATACCTTTTACGAAACGTTCGGCATGATCGATAACGCCGATTTACCTTTACCCGAAATTGAATATAACGGTAAAAACGTAAAGCTTTCGCACGGATTATACGGCATTATTTTACACGCCGACGATAGAGAAAAACGAAAAGAAGCATACGAAAAATATTATAAAGCGTATATAAGTTTAATAAATACTTTAACTTCAACTTACCACGGCAACGTTAAAAAGGGCGTATTTTTAAGCAAAGCTTATAAATATGATAGCAGTTTGGAACGTGCTCTTCTAAACGAAGACGTTGACAAAATAGTTTACGACAACCTTTTAAATTGCGTTAACGATAATTTAGATTCACTAAGAAGATATATTTCTGATAGAAAAAAGATTTTAGGCTACGATAAAATGTATTTCTACGATACTTATGTTTCATTAGTAGAAGACGCAGAGTTAAAATTAGAATACAACGAAGCCTACGAATATATGATTAACGGCTTAGCACCTTTAGGTAAAGATTATCAAGATTTACTTAGAAAAGGTTATGCGGAAGGTTGGATTGACGTTGAAGAAACGGACGGTAAACGCAGCGGTGCTTATAGTATAGGCTGCAACGGCACGCATCCGTTCGTGTTATTAAACTATAAACCTAACATGAATAATATGTTTACCATTGCTCACGAAATGGGACACGCTTTGCACACTTATTTTTCAAGTAAAAATCAGCCCTACGCAAAAGCAGATTACAAAATTTTCGTAGCAGAAGTAGCTAGCACGGTTAACGAAGTTTTACTTTTAAAACATATGCTTGCAAACGCAAAAGATGAAAACCTTAAAAAGTATTTATTAAATTACTATTTAGATACTATAAGATTAACATTGCACCGTCAAACTATGTTTGCTGAATTTGAATACGAGGCACACTCAATGGTTGAAAGAGGTGAACCTTTAACTAAAGAAAACCTTTGTCAAGTATACGGAGATATAGGCAAAAAATATTACGGTAGCGACATTGAACACGATTACAATATTTCTTGCGAGTGGATGAGAATACCTCATTTTTACCGTGCGTTCTACGTATATAAATACGCAACGGGTATTATTTCAGCAATGAATATCGTAAATAAAATTTTAAAGGAAGGCGAACCTGCCGTTAAAAACTACTTTAAATTTTTGTCAAGCGGATCGTCTAGCGACCCCGTTTCACTGTTAAAATTAGCAGGAGTAGACTTAACCACAAAAGAACCCTTCGATTTAGCTATGCGCGAATTCGAAGAAACGTTAAACGAATTTGAAAAATTAATGGGAATATAGAGTACTATGTCTAACAAAACAAACGTTATGCCCAACAATTTAGACGCAGAACAAGCGCTTTTGGGCTGTATGCTTATCGATAACGAAATACTTTCTGAAGTTTTAGATAAATTATCATCAGATGATTTTTATCAAGAATCACATCAATATATTTTGTCTGCAATAAAAATTATTTTTAACGAAAGAAAGCCCGTCGATATCGTTACCCTTGCTGACAAATTAGAAACTGAAAAGAATTTAGAAAAGGCAGGCGGTATAAATTATTTAACTGAACTTGCTCAAATTACGCCTTCTGCCGCCAATTACGAGCACTATTTAGATATCGTTAAACGTGATTCAATAAATAGAAAGCTTATAAGAGCTTCCAGAGATGTTATTGTTTTCGCGCAAGAAAGCGACGATAGCTTAAAAAGTGTTCAGTATGCAGAAAGTTTAATTTATGGAATTTCTAAAACTAACGATACGTCAACAATGAAAGATATTCGTGAAAGCGACGGTATTGAAAAGGTTTTAGATAAATTCCAAAAACTCGCTGAAGATAAAGACGCTTTTAGAGGTATTCCAACCGGTTTCCATAGATTGGACAAAATTACCAACGGATTACAGCGTTCCGACTTAATAGTTTTAGCAGCTCGTCCCGGTATGGGTAAAACTTCGCTTTCAATGAACATTGTTGAAAACGCAGCATTAAACAATAACAAAGTATGCGCCGTTTTCTCGTTGGAAATGCCTGAAACGCAAATTATCCAAAGACTTTTATGCGGTTTTTCTGGCGTTAGTATGGCGGATGCTCTTTCGGGCAACTTAAAACCTAACGATTGGAAAAAACTAGTTCAATCGAGCGAAAAAATGAAGAAAGCGCGTATTTTTATAGACGATTCGTCAAGGGTAACTCCTGCCGAAATACTTTCTAAATGCCGCAGAATTAAGGCTAAAAATAACGGACAACTCGATTTAGTCATGGTCGACTATATTCAGCTTATGTCAAGCGGACGCAATTCTAAAGGTGAAGAAAATAGAACGCAAGAAGTTGCAACCATTACCCGTGAGTTAAAAATTATGGCTAAGGAGTTAGACGTTCCTTTAATTGCGCTTTCGCAGCTTAGACGTATGCAAACTAAAGAACCGCAATTAACCGACCTTCGCGAATCGGGTGCAATAGAACAGGACGCAGATATTGTAATGTTTATAAACCGTCCCGACGTTGGCGCTTCCGACGAAGAAATGAAAAAGAATAATATCGTTAAAGGTATGGCTGAACTTATTATTGCTAAACACCGTCACGGTAGCACGGGAAGAATTCCCTTAAGATTTAAGGGCGAAATTACTAAGTTCGTCAACCCCGAGCCTAACGACGAATTGCAAGAACCAGTTTACGATAACGCACCACCCCCTGACGATTACGTTCCCGTAGATGAAAGTTCTATTCCACCTGCAAGCCCTTACGACGACGAAGAAGATCCATTTTAATTAAAAATGCAAACTAAAATTTTAAATATAGACGAAAATTCGTTAAATATTGCCAAAAATTTAATAAAAAACGGAGATTTAGTTGCTTTTCCTACGGAAACGGTATACGGTTTAGGCGCAAACGCTTTTAACGATTACGCAGTAAAGAGTATTTTTAAAGCTAAAGGAAGACCCGCAGATAACCCTTTAATAGTGCATGTACATAAAGATTACGATTTATCTTTGTTGGTTGACGAGATTCCCGATTACGCCAAAATACTTTCAAAAGAATTTTTACCCGGCCCGCTTACAATGGTTTTTAAAAGTAAAAATAAAGTTAGCCCTGCCGTATCGTGTGGCTTAAATACTTTAGCCGTTAGAATACCTTCTCATAAAGGAGCACAAGAATTTTTAAAATGCGTAAATTTACCCATTGCAGCACCGTCGGCAAACGTATCTAAACACGTTAGCCCGGTAACTGCCGAACACGTTTTTTACGATTTAAACGAAAAAATACCGCTTATTTTAAACGGCGGGAAGTGTCAAGGTGGGATAGAGAGCACCGTTTTGGACTGTACGGGAAATGTACCTTGCATTTTGCGTAGCGGTTTAATTACTTGCGAAATGATTGCAAAAATCGTTGGAAATTGCTTAATATATAAACCCAAGGAAGGTGAACAAGTTCGCTCTCCCGGTATGAAATATAAACACTATTCGCCAAAATGTAAAACGGAATTATTTACTTACGAAGAAATTGAAAAAGCAAAAGAGCTATATTTAAAAAGCATAGAAAACGGTATTAAAGTTTATATTTTATGTGATGACGAGTGCGCTAATTTAATAAACGTAGAAAACCTTTTAAATTTGGGAAAAACTGAAGAAGAAATTGCCGCAAATCTTTACGATAAATTAAGAGAAGGCGAAAACTTAGCCGATTTAATTATTGCCGTAGCACCAAAAAAGCAAGACGGGGTTATGGTCGGCGTTATGAATAGATTATCTAAGGCGTGTAAAAGTTAAATGAAAAGAAATAAAATAACTTTCGTTTGCACGGGAAATACTTGCCGCAGTCCTATGGCAGAACATCTTTTGCGAGCGGAAATAAAAAAACGTAAAATTAAATGGTGGGACGTAATCTCTCGCGGAATAAGTGCTGACGTAAAGGGAAATATTAGCGAAAACGGCAAATATATTCTTGAAAATAAAGGCATTAGCGTAGAAAAGTTTAGACCTAAACAACTTACGCAAAAAATTATTGAAAGTAGCCATACGGTAATTTGCATGACGGAAAGTCAAAAACAAATTTTAGAAGGCTGTGGCAACGTAATTTGCATTAAAGATTTATGCGGCTACGACGTTCCCGATCCATACGGCTGCAATTTAGCCGTTTACGCTGCAACTGCCAACGCGTTAGAATACGCTTGTCAAATTATTATTAAAAAAATTATATTAAACGATAAATAGGAGAATTTTTATGAAAATTGCCATTGCTTGCGATCACGGCGGTTTAAATTTAAAAAACGTCGTAAAAAAGTATTTAACCGATAACGGTTACGAATATGAAGATTTTGGTACTAATTCCACCGATAGTTGTGATTATCCCGACTATGCTTTACCTGCAGCAGAAGCAGTTGCAAACGGAACGTGCGAAAAAGGAATTATAATTTGCTCGACGGGTATTGGCGTATCTATCGTAGCGAACAAAGTACCCGGCGTTCGTTGCGCGCATTGCCACGACGCGTATTGTGCAGAATTTACCCGCCTTCATAACGATTCTAACGTTTTAGCGATGGGCGAAAAGGTAGTAGGCGTAGGTTACGCTCTTCAAATAGTAGAAAAATTTTTAACTACTCAATTTGAAGGCGGAAGACATCAAAGAAGAGTTGATAAAATTACTGCAATTGAAAAGAAATATTGCAAATAACGCTAATTTTATGAGCGAAACAAAAAAAATCATATT
>JAGAMH010000120.1 GCA_017624815.1 Clostridia bacterium | reverse complement strand
TTTTCTCCGTTAAATAACATAATAAAATTCGCAGTACTACCAATAAATTTATAACCGTTACAATTTTTAAATAATACCTGATATTGCCGTGCGTATCGTTAAAAATTACGTGATTTTTCAATTTTACGTTGGGCGACTTTTTGAACAACGAATAAACGACTTGAGTTATTGCGTTTTGGCCTAAAGCTGCGTACGAGTTTGACTGCTTTTTCACTCCAAAATCGGCAAGTTGAATTACTTTTTTTATATAAATTCGGTTATACGCGTATTTTAACGATTTTAAAAAACTGCCGTTAAACTCAACAGCCTTTTCTTTTCCGTTAATATCTATTTTTCCCATTTTATCTTTTACCGTATTTACGTTAAGCAAGTTTAAGATTTTAAATAAACTTACGTTAATACTTACGTATTTTTCATCCGTATCAACGTAAACGTAGTTAAAAACGTATACGGGGAAAATTAAAAGCGTAAAAAATACCGCAGAAATATAAATTACTACTTCCACGGTATTATTATTTGTAAATTAAATTTTTATATGCGAATTATTTAATCTTAATTACCATATCATCGTCGCTGATAAAATCGGGCAATTCATATCCGTCTTCAAAGCGTTGTTCGTTGGGCGGATCTTCAGGATCTCCGTCTTCAGGTTTAACTTTTTTGTTTTTTTCACCGTTTGTGTTTTCTTCAGCCTTTTCTTCACCTTCTGGTACGTATTCGTCCCTTGCGTATAAGTAGTTACCGTCGTCTTCGTCGGTTAAAATGGTATTATTAAGTTCTGCAATTTGAGCCATCAATTCGTTGTAATCTGGCAATTCGTCTATAGAATTTAAACCGAATCTCTTTAAAAATACGTCGGTAGTAGCGTATAAAATGGGCTTACCTACAGCGTCTTTTCTTCCACAAGGCACAATCATTTCAAGCTCTAACAAAACGCCAATTGCGTAGTCGCAGCTGACTTGTCTAATTTCTTCCAATTCAGACTTAGTAACGGGCTGTTTATATGCAACTAAAGCCGCACACTCTAAAATGGTTTTAGTTAATTCCTTTTCCTTAATAGGTGTTAAAACGGCGGAAATTTGCTCTTTATATATAGGATTAGATGCAAACTGAAGCTTATTGTTAAAAGTTAAAAGTTTTATCCCCGCATCTTCACCGTAGCGTTCTCTTAGTTCGTCTACAGCAGCATTTAGCTCTTTAGTTGAGCATTGCAATTTTTCAATTATGTATTTGACGTGAACAGCGTCACCCGAAGCAAAAAGTATTGCCTCAATTATATTCGTCAAATTGTTCATCTGTCATTTCCTTCCAGTCCCAATCAGGGTTAATTCTAATCATAATTTCATCAAAAGACGAAAGCTGTTCTACCGTTACGAATTGGTGTTTTAACATTTCCAGTAAAGCTTGGAACGTAGTTATAACTTCGTTTATTGAAAACGTTTTAAATAAATCTTTAAATTCAATTTCGTTTTCAACTACAAGCTTATCCCTTATATAAGTTACCTTTTCTTCTACGGTATAAACGTCTTTAGGAATTTCTTTAATGTTTTCTTTTTCTCTTTGCATGCTTTCATTTTTAAGCATTAAGCTTGCAAAAGCTTTTAAAAGATTGTCTAAGTTAAAATCAGTATACACAATTTTAACTTGACTTACCAATTTATCCGGTTCACGATAATAAAAACCATACTGTTCCCTATCTCTAAGCTTTGGCGTTTTTTCTTTAATAAGCTCGTATTCACGCTGTTTAAGCTGTTCAATGAGGGCTTGCTGTTCTTCATCTACTCCGCCAACTTCCTCTCCGTCAATTTCAACAATAGGTAACATGCTTTTAGATTTTATGTATATAATTTGAGCTGCTATTGCCAAGTATTCACTTTCCTTGTCCACGTCACGACTAGGCTGCGACTTCATATATTCAATATAATCCAAAAACTGCTCCGTAACTTTAGAAACGAAAACGTCTTCAATTTTTATTTGCGCGCTGTTTATTAAATACAAAAGCAAATCGAGAGGACCTTCAAAATCGTCTAAGACCGTATCATAATCTACAATCGATTCAAAACTGCTACTTATTTTGTATTCCGTCATAATAACACTAAACTCCAAATTGCTTGTATTGGCCAACCTATAATTTCAGTTGCAAAGTTCATTAAATGCCCTAAAATATCGCCGTATTCTGCCACGTAATAAAAAATCTTTGCAAAAACACCTTCGTACGCAAGCCAATCAATTCTGCCCAAAAGTCCACATAAAAAGCTTTCGATAATAAGAGCAAGCAAAATAGTTCTACCGTACTTTCTTAAAAATCTTTGAACGGGATTAACTTCGCGAGTTAACGCTTCTACTACTCTAAAACCATCTAAAGGCTCTAAAGGTAACAGGTTAAATACGACCGAGCAAAGGCTATAAGCAAAAATTAAATACAAAACGTCGGAAACAAAATATACAATATAATAACCGACGTTACCGCTTAAATGCGGCACTACGTATAAATTAAAGGCTATAAATAGCGGATACGCAATAAACGCAATCACGTAGTTTACACAAACGCCCGCTATTGCAGTCGTAAACATGCCAACTTTATAATTTTTAAAATTATAAGGGTTGATCGGCACAGGTCTAGCCCACCCAAATCCAACCAAAGCACAAGCGATAAAACCTGCAGGATCTATATGTTTTAAAGGATTAAGCGTAAGTCTTCCGTTAAACTTTGCCGTGGGATCTCCGTTTTTATACGCCACGAAGGCATGAGCAAATTCGTGCGGACAAAAAACGCACACAACGGCAACTAACGACGCTAATAAAGTTAAGAATTGCATATTATTTTAACCGTTCGGGAATTAAATCGTTCCTTATTATATCTTCGTAAGTTTGAGGTTTTACAATATATTCCGCATTGCCTTCATTAACTAAAATTACAGGCGGAATTTTGTTTCTGTTATAGTTGCTAGCCATAGAATAATTATAAGCACCAGTAGAAAGTACTGCTAAAACATCTCCGCTTTGCACTTTAGGCAAAGGTACGTCTACGGCTATAATATCACCGCTTTCGCAACATTTTCCCGCTATAGTTACAAGTTCGGCGCAAGGCGCGTTTGCTTTATCCGCCGCTAAAACAGTATATTTAGACTGATAGAGTGCGTATCTGGGGTTATCGAACATTCCACCGTCTATAGCGACGTATTTTTTAACTGCGGGAATATCTTTAATAGCGCCTACCGTATATAAAGTTACCCCGGCTTCACCTACTATCGAACGACCAGGCTCAATAATTAGATAAGGCGATTCAAGCGAACGTTCCGTACACTTTTCTTTTACAGCTTTAATTAAAATTTTTAAATAATCGGCGTAATCGCTTTGCTTTAACTTGGGATCTTCATCCGTATACCAAATTCCAAAACCACCCCCAACGTTTAAAACAGACGCTGAGAAATTTAATTTACTTTTAATATTCGCCATAAAATCGACCACTTTTTCAGCAGCAAGCGCAAAGGAATTCTTTTCAAAAATTTGCGAACCGATATGGCAATGATATCCCTTTAAAATTAAATTTTTCTTTTCTAAAACGTATTTAGTTATATTTTCAGCCGTTCCGTCAGATAGCGAAAAACCAAATTTACTATCCGTTCTAGCCGTTTGAACGAAAGCGTGCGTATGAGCTTCTACACCAGGATTAATGCGTAGTAAAACGTTTTGTTTAACGCCGTAATCACCTGCAATTTTGTCTAAAATATCAGCTTCTCTAAAACTGTCTACAACGATAGTGCCAACCTTATTAGCAACGGCACTTTTAAGTTCGTCTACAAGCTTGTTATTACCGTGCATAAATATTTTATCAGCAGGGAATCCAGCCTTTAATGCGGTATAAAGTTCCCCTGCGGAAACAACGTCTACGCCAATATTTTCCTGATTAGCAATTTTATAAATAGCCATACACGAGAACGCTTTAGAAGCGTACAAAACCATACCGTTTCCGTTGTACTCCAAATTAAGCGTATCGCGGAAAACGCTCATCATGGAACGTATATATTTTTCGTCAAAAACGTATAACGGAGTGCCGAATTTTTCAGCTAACTCCGTTGCTTTGCATCCGCCTATTATTAAACGTCCGTTATCGTCAATTTTTAAAGTATCTCTTTCGTTCATAAAATCCTCTATTAAAATATAACAATATTTTAACAAAATTAACGAGATTAGTCAAACGTATAAAACCTAAAGATTTTGCGCTAATATTTAATTTTCAAAATTTTTACTTTTACAACACCCAGTTTTCAGAAACGTTTTTAAAATAATCACCAAAATCAGCCTTTAAAACGTTTTCACAAGAAACAACCTTAACTTCGTCGTATAATACTCCGTTTTTAAAAACTTCTATTTTACCTACTTCTTGTCCAACTGATACGGGAGCTTTAACTTTATAATCAATCACGTTAAAAGTTATTTCAGGATTTTCTTTAATACCACAAAATACTTTAGAATCGCGCTCGGGTTTCACTTCAAAATCGCGCTTTTTACCGTTTAGTAAAGTAAAATTATCATTTAAAGATACGGTTTTATCTAAAATAATCTTATTTTTATAGTTAGCAAATCCGTAGTTAAACATATTTATTGCCGATTTAAACCTATCATCGCTAGATTCTGCGCCCAAAACTACAGAAATTAAACGAACGTTGTTATTCTTAGCCGTAGAAACTAAGCAAAAACCGGCTTCGTTTGTAAATCCAGTTTTACCGCCGTCGCAATAAGAATACTTTTTAATAAGCTTGTTCGTATTAGTTATGCAAATAGTTCTATCATCGGGATGTTTAAAATCCTCTAGCCAAATTTTACTAAAAGTAAAATAAGCGGGATTTTTAATTAAATAAGCAAACATTTTTGCAACGTCTTCTGCGCATGAAAATTGATTTGCTTTAGGAAGCCCCGTACAGTTAGAAAACTGAGTATTTAAACATCCTAATTCTTCGGCTTTTTTATTCATTAATTCAACGAAACTTTCTTCACTTCCACATACCGTTTCCGCTACGGCAACACTACTATCGTTTGCAGAACAAACTATAATACTTTTAATTAATTCAGACAACTTGTATTGGCAATTTTCCTTTAAAAATACTTGAGAACCACCCATACCCGCAGCATTAGCACTTACGGTTACAACGTCGTCTAAAGATAAATTTCCGTTATTTATTGCATCAAAACACACGTTTAAAGTCATAACTTTGCAAACGCTTGCAATGGGAAGTCGTAATGTTTCATTTTCTTTAAAAATACATTGCCCCGATTCGGCGTCAATTATATAAGAAGACTTACATTTAGTTGTTATACTATTTTTATTACTCTCCGCATAACTAACGTTAAAGTTTAACGTTAATAAATTGAAAAGTGATATAAAAGCAAAAGTTAAAATAATTAATATTTTTTTCATAAAAATAGTATTAGAATTTAAATAGAAATTATACTATTGCAACTATAAAACGGAACACGAAATTAAGTAAAACAAAGAAAATTACCGAACATATAGCACAAAGAATTAGCGGATAAAATATAACAAAACGTTTATTTATAATAGAGCACGTTTCAGAAATTAAGATAAAAGTGGAAATTGATATTAAATACGAAGGTATATAAACGAATATAGCAACTACCGCTCCACTTAAAACGTTAACACAAAACAATGCAATTACGTATACGCAAAAAAATAATGATTTAATAAACAAAAAAATTAAAGTTACGTATTTTAGTTTTAAATAATACGTTAAAATTAAAATAACGTATCCGTAGATTAAACAGCTTAGAAAATAGGTTAAAACTAAAATGAAATTAAATTTATATACTCTTGAAACGTATTGAACGGCAAAATTTCTAAAATAAGTACTATATATAACATATTTGCAAAGTACTACGCCACATATAATTGCAAGTAAAATAGTCAATAAAGACAAAATTATATACTTTTTATCAAAATTTTTATTAAAAATATTAAAAGTTCCCATACGTAATTATATGAGAACTTTAAAATTAATATGAACTTAACATTTTATCAATAGCTATTCCATATCCCCTCGTTGGGTCATTTATAAATACGTGCGTTATTGCACCGATAAGTTTTCCGTTTTGAACGATTGGACTCCCGCTCATTCCTTGCACTATTCCGCCCGTTTTTTTAATTAAATTTTCATCTTCAATTTTTATTACGAAATTTTTATTATCTTTATTTTCCTTATCGATTTTTACGATAGAAACATTATATTCGTCAATTCCTTTCCCGTCAACCGTAGAATAAACTTTTGCAGCACCCATTTTTGCCCCATCTATATTTGACGATTTTATTTTAGTTAATTTATCATAGTTTATATCGTTAGCAATTTTACCGAATACTCCGCTATTACAATTAAGTTCAGCGTTGCCTATAATGTTATTATTTTCAAATATACCTCTAAGTTCTCCCGGCGTTCCCCTTACACCACGTTTCACTTCGTAAATCCTACAAGTATAAACAACGCCTCCGTTTATATTTTGAAGTAGATTTTTCTCATCAGTAACGGGATGCCCTAACGCTCCAAATTTACCCCCGTTTTTATCTATAAAAGTTACCGTACCTATTCCGTTTAGATTATCCTTTATCATTAATCCTAAACGTTTTTTGCCACTTGAAAGCTCTATTACAGCATTTGTTTTTACCTGAAATTCTTTATTTTCACGTATTAAAGTAATTAAAAACTCTTTATATTCGTCACTTACGGCTTTATTTACTTTTTCAACGTTCGTAACGTCCACGTCGTTTATTTTTTTAATAATATCGCCCGTTTTAATGCCACAATCTCGTGCTGGTGATTGCATGCCGTCTTTAGTTAAAACGTCGCACACCCCCACAACTTGAACCGTCGTCGTGCTTAAAACAAACCCGGCAGGGAATCCGCCTAAATACAATTCCCTTTCTTCTGCACTTACAAATACGGTTACGTTAATTAAAAAGGTTAAAGCTATTAAAACCAAACTTGCTATTATTTTTAAACTTACTTTTCTTTTAAGCATAAAAATATTTTGCGCATTTAATTTTTTTATATACAAAAAAGTGCCTGCATTTTAAGCAAGCACCCTTTTATTTAAATTGTGATATTAATTCTTTTGCCGACTTTATTGAGGCTTCCGTTTTAACGTTACCAGTCAATCTTATAATTTCGTCTACTTTTTCTTCATTCGTTAACCGCTTAACTTTCGTTATCGTTTTTCCGTCTTCTTCAACTTTATAGATTAAAAACTGACTATCGCTCGCAGCACAAACTTGAGCCAAATGTGAAACGGCAATAATTTGAGTATCTTTTGCAATAGTAACGAACTTTTCCGCAACCGTTTTTGCAGTATAGCCGCTAATTCCCGCATCAATTTCGTCAAAAATATAGGTAGAAATACCGTTTAAACCTTTTAATTGAGTTTTTAAAGCTAACATAAATCTACTCATTTCACCGCCGCTTATAACCTTATTTAAGGGTTTTAACGGCTCACCTTTATTTGCTGAGAACATAAACTTAATTACGTCAGAACCGTTTGCACTTTTCAAATTTGCCGATTCTTTGTCGTATTCGTCAAACTCAACGGTAAATTTTGCGTTTGGTATATTAAGCGATTTTAGCTCGTTTTCAACGTTTTTACATAAAGCTTCGGCACGATTTTTTCTAATCGAAGTAAGTTTTTTGCAAACCGAATAAATTTCGTCGTCAATTTTGTTTAATTTTGAGTTTAATTTTTCTAAAAGATTAACGCTATCTAATAAAAAATCGTATTCTTCTTTAGCTTTATCCCTAAATGTTAATATTTCTTCTTCATCAGCTCCATATTTTCTCTTTAAGTTTTTAATTAAAGTTAACCTTTCTTCAACGTATTCAGCTTCTTCTTGGTCAAAACTTAAATCATCAGCAAAGCTAGAAATACTTTGGCTTATATCTTCAGCTTCAGCTCGTAAAGACTGCAAGCGTTCTACAACGTTTTCATATTCGTCGTCTAACGACGATATGGGGTTTAAATATCTTTCAGCCGTTGAAATACAATCGATACAGCCGCCGTCCGCATTAAATACTTCCGATACGGCGTTTAATGCGTTTAAAATCTTTTCAACGTTATTGATTTTTGAGCGTTTTTGAAGTAATTCTTCAAACTCTCCTATTTTTATATCCGCAGTATCAATTTCGTTAATTTGGTAATTTAATAAATCGAGCTTTCTTTCTCTTTCCTGCTCGTCACCACCGAGAGTTTTTATCTTTTCTAATATTTCACGCTTACTTTTTAATAGTTCGGAAAGTTCGTTTTTTATATCTTTAGATAAATCTCCACATAAGCCGTCGATAACGTCTAATTGATTTTTTTCGTTAAGTAAAACGAAATGTTCACTCTGACCGTGAACGTCAACCAAGCGTTGAGTTAATTTCTTTAACATAGACGCAGTAACGGTATTTCCGTTTATTTTTATACTGCCCTTGCCGTCAATATTAAATTTACGCGTAATAATAACCGTTTCGTCGGGTTCAACGTCTAACTCGTTTAATACTTTATACGCTTCCGATTCTACGTCAATAGAAAACTCTGCCTTAACCGTCGCTTCCGTTTCTCCGTAACGAATCATACTTTTATCAGCTTTAGAGCCAAGCACAAAATTAATCGAGTCTAATATAACCGATTTTCCCGATCCGGTTTCGCCAGATAAAATATTAAGTTTATTATCAAAAAGAATATCTGCTTGAGAAATTAAAGCGATATTTTTGATATATAACCTATTTAACATATTACGATATGTACTCTCTTAACCTTTCAACAATTTTAGGGGTATTTTCATTGCTATCCACTACGAGCATAATAGTATCGTCGCCAGCAACACAGCCTATAACTTCTTGAATTTGTAACGAATCCACGAAAGTTCCTGCACTACCTGCGTTCCCGCGCATAGTTTTTATTATAATAAGGTTATTAGCGTAGTTAATACTTTGAACGCATTCTCTAAATAAATTACGCATTTTGTTAGAAACGGCGTCGCCATCCCCTTCAATATAGGCGTATTTATATTTCTTTAACGTTCCTGCAACTTTATAAAGTTTAAGTTCTTTGATATCGCGAGAAATAGTTGCTTGCGTTACGTTAAAATTTAATTTGTTAAGTTCTCCGCAAAGTTCTTCTTGCGTTTCAATTTCCTTTCTTGCTATAATCTCTAAAATTTTAGCTTGTCTAGCATTTCTGTGCATCATTTACTCCAAATATTTAATTTAATTAATAATTTATTATAAAAATCACCGTCGTC
>JAGAMH010000119.1 GCA_017624815.1 Clostridia bacterium | reverse complement strand
TTTTTGGTACATTTATTAATTTTGTAACTTTAAAACCACCTATACGAGCATAATTAATTTCGCGAAAAAAATTATTTAAAGTGTTAAAAAAAGAGTGGTTTATTTTATTTGTAAAAAAATTTAAAAAATTTTGTGGTTAAGCGTTTACAATCTAAGATTTTAATGCTATAATATAACAGAATAGAAATCTTTATACGGAGGGCAATATGGGTATTGCAGATTACGTAATACTTGCCATAGCGGTAATATTCGCCATAATCGGCTTAATTGCAGGTTTTGGTAAAGGCTTAAAATTCTTCACTAGTGGAATTTTCGGTTTTATATTTTCAATAGTAGTGTGCGTGTTCATATTTGAATACGTAAAAACTTTTGGTGCAGTCGTTCAACTTTTAGATAAGTTGATGGAATTAATTAATAACGCAACTGCAAACAACCAATCTATTAATAATTTATTAATTACCGTTCTTCCCACGGCGGATATTATTTTAGGAGTAGCGTTATTTATCGTAGTTCAACTTGCTCGTATAATAGTAGTGGCAATAATAAAGCGCATATTCGAAATTAACAACGGTTTCTTCCGCTTTATCAACAAAGTTTTCGGTATGGTTTTAATGGTTGCAATTGCCCTTATGGTAATATTATTAGTTTTAAACTATATCCCTGAAATAGAAAAGGTATTACCCGATTTAATGGCTCAACTTAAAGCGCAAATAGAAAACAGCGTAATTTTAAAATGGTTATATGAAAATAACCCCTTACAACCCTTACTTCAAGCAGTAGTTCAATAAAAAGGTAAAACGCGCAAGGCACTAAAAAAAGTCCTTGCGCATATATTTTTATATGCTGATTTTTTTGGAGGCGGCGTATGGAAATATCCTTTTCTCAACTTAAACAAAAAGACGTAATAAATTTATCCGACGGTAAACATTTAGGAAGAGTGTGCGACTTAACCTTTAATTGTAAAACTAACACCGTTTTGGGGCTAACGGTTACCGGTTGCAAAGGCTTTAAATTTACACGACAAGACGTTTTTATACCAATGGAAAATATAGAAAAAATTGGTGAAGACGTAATACTGGTTAAAACGGTAAAGGAAAAACCGAATACGGATAGCTGCCCGCCCGAAAAAAACGGCAAGCCTTGCAATACCTGCAACCCGTGCAATCCGACAAATACTAACTCGCATTGCCCGCCAAACTACCCTAAAAATTTTCCGCCTCGCAGAAATTTAGACGAATACGAATAATCAAAAGCCCGAACGCTTCGTTCGGGCTTTTTAAACGTTCATTGCGGTATATTACGCGGTCAATTAAAATATATTTTCCAGTTTTAGGGTATAACCGTGGGGTAAATTAAGCGAAATTTCCTTTAAAACCTCTAATTTTCCCAACGCCAAATCGTAGTTTTTAGTATATATAAGCGAGCACGCCTCGTTTAACCAATAATCGATATAAGATATATCGTTATGTGGCAAAAATATATGCAAAGTTTCCTTTTGATTTTCCCATAAATTACGCACGGCGTAGGCGTCTTCGCGGTTTACTTCTTCGTTTTCCACCTTATCGTATAAAGTGCAAACCGCTCCGTTAAACTTTGTAAATTCGTCTTTTACGTGCACTTCAACGAAAATAAAAAACACTATGCAGAGAGCAACGGCAGATAGGGTGTAAATAATAGATTTTACCATTTTTCACTCACCTTAATTTTACAAATTTTATAATTTTTACCCTTTTCCTGAAAATAAACTCTGCCGTCGCCGTCAACAGTCATAACCAAAACTTTTTTTATTTTACTTTTCTGTAGCTTTAAAAAATTATATAATTCTTCGGCGGTAATTCCCGTATATTTTAAATTGTCCTTGTTAATTTTACCGTTGTCTATAACGGCGTAAGCAAGGGAAGAAGACGCCCTTTCCGCCCGCTCTAACGCTGAAAAGCTGCCGTTTGCCTCGTAAAGCCCGTAATAAACGTCGTCCAAACTAAAATAACCAGCCGCACGCATGCTTTCAATAACGTCGCTCACGTCCAAATTGTTTTTCTTCAACTGAAAATAATCTACGCCGTTTTTATTTATTACTACCGAAGGCGTTCCGCAAACGACCTTTTTTATCGGCAAAAACCATAAATCCAAAAGCCATACTATTTGGTGTAAAATAAAAATTGCCACTATGGCAATAACGCCGTACATAAGCGGAATGGAAGAGTCCGCCATAGGAATACACGCAAGTTCGGCGATAAGTAAGGTTATAACGAACTCAAACGGCTGCATTTCCCCTATCTGACTTTTCCCCATAAGCCGCATTATTAGCAGCAAGGTAAAAAATATAATAGCCGTTCTAATAAAAATTAAAGCCATAAAATAAGTATTTGCAAAAAGTTTATTAATATTCTTGCTAAAAATTTATAGGCGTGTTATAATTCTATCAATAACGCACCAGCGTAAAGTGTTGGCGGTAGGACAGCCGTCAAACGAAAGGTTATCCCTGCGGTTGTTGCGCGCGTCCTTAAATAGTTGGGCTTTTTATAGCCGAATAATTTTTTACGGACGCCTTTTTAAAAGGAGTCTTTTTTTGTTTACCCAAGATATTATTCAAATTATTAAAAATTACGAAGTAAAGGGCAGTCGCTACGGGTTGCAAAGCACGCGTAACCTTTTAAACGCTTTAGGTTCGCCCGACGATCATTTAAAAATAATTCATATAGCGGGAACTAACGGCAAGGGTTCAACGGCGGAATACTTAACGCAAATTTTAACTGCCGCTGGCGAAAAAGTAGGAACTTTTACCTCGCCCGAAGTGTATTCGTATTTAGAAAAGTTTAAAATAAACGGGCAACCTCTTTCGGAAGATAAATTAAAAAAATACCTTGAGCAAAGCTATTATAAATCGACTGAATTTGAAATAAAACCTACCGCTTTTGAAGTGGAAACGGCGGCGGCGTTACTTGCTTTTTATAAAGAAGGTTGCACCTATTGCGTTTTAGAATGCGGCTTGGGCGGCCTATCCGATTCCACCAACGCAATAAATAAAAAAGAGTTGGCAATAATTACTTCAATAGGTTTAGAGCACACCGCCCTTTTAGGTGATACGCTTACTAAAATTTGCGAGCAAAAGTCGGGTATAATTAAAAATTGCCCGTGCGTGGTATCGGCTTTTCAATACGAAGAAACGCTAAATTACTTTAAGGAAAAAAACGCAATAATTGCCGACGAGCCTATTGAAAAATTAAGCGGCAACGCTTTAGCACAAACTTTTTTATATGGCGGCGAAGAGTATAAAATTAATATGCTCGGCACGCCCCAACTTTATAACGCCGCAACGGCAATTAAGGCGGCAGTGCTACTTAATATCCCTAAAATCGCAATAAAAACTGGACTAAAAAACGCTAAACTTTTGGGCAGGGTAGAGGTAATAAATAACGCGAAAACGGGCGTAACTTATATTTTAGACGGTAGCCATAATCCCGACAGTTTTACCCCGCTTTGCAATTTATTGAAAGAGCTTAATAACTTTAATAGTTGCCTAATATTCGGGTGTCTATCAGATAAAAACGTAGAAAAATCGGCAAAAATTTTAGGTGATTATTTCAACTTAGCATACGCCGTTTCACCCCAAAGTTATAGGGCAATGGACGAAGACGAAATTTATTTATCACTAAAAAAATATATAAAACGTGTAAACAAAAAAACAAGCGTAGAGCAAGCGCTAAGTTCTACTTGCAATAAGTTGGTGGTGGTGTGCGGCACTTTCACCATTTTAAAGGAGGCAAAAGAGTGGATAGAGAAAAGGCTATAAAGGCGGTACAAGACTTACTTGCCGCATTAGGAGAAGATATAAATCGCGACGGATTAAAAGAAACACCCCGCCGCGTTGCCGATATGTTTGCCGAACTTACTTCGGGCAATAATATAACGGCGGAAGAGCATCTTTCAAAAACTTTTAACGTAAGCTCGGGCGAAATGGTGTTGGAAAAAGACATAACTTTTTCTTCTACTTGCGAACATCATTTAATGCCCTTTTTCGGCAAAATTGCAATTGCGTATATTCCCGATAAAAAGGTCGTTGGGCTTTCTAAACTCGCTCGCACGGTAGAAGTTTACGCAAAGAGATTGCAACTTCAAGAACAGCTTACCAAACAAATAGCAACGGCGATAATGCAATATCTTTCGCCCTTAGGCGTAATGGTCGTATGTGAAGCCGAGCATACGTGCATGACCTGCCGCGGCGTAAAAAAATTCGGTTCAAAAACGCTCACTTACTGTGTTTTAGGCAACTTCCCCAACGAAAAAGTAACGCAAGTTTTAAGTTTAGTAAAATGATAATCGGAAATAAAGAATTTAAAAATTACACCTATGTAATGGCAATTATAAACTTAACGCCCGATAGTTTTTGGCAAAATAGCCGTAAAGACGAATACACAGTTTTAAAAGCGGTGGAGCGCGCTATTTGCGACGGAGCAGCCGTTATAGATTTAGGCGTTCAATCCACCCGCCCGGGCTACGTAGAAGTTCCGCCCGAAGAGGAAATTTCCCGTTTAGAAAAACCCCTTTATAAAATTAAAAAGGAGTTCGATATTCCCGTTTCAGTAGATACGTATTTTGCCAAAACGGCAAACGCCGCGCTATCTTTAGGTGCGGATATGATTAACGACGTTTGGGGCTTTATGCACGACGAAGATATGGCTAAAACCGTTGCAAAATTCAACGCCGCCGCGTGTTTAATGCACAACGCAAAAACGCAGTTGTCGGGGGATATATGGCGTCCAATTATAGAATTTTTGCAAAAATCAACGCAAATTGCCGAAAAAGCCGGCGTAGATAAAAATAAAATTGTTTTAGACGGTGGCATAGGCTTTGCAAAGAGTAAAGAGCAAAATTTACAGCTTTTGCAAGAATACGATAAATTAAACGTTTTAGGTTATCCAACCTTGCTTGGGACAAGCAGAAAATCGCTTTTTGGCGGCAAGGTAGAAGATAGGTTAGCTCAAACTGTAAAAAGTTCCGTCCACGCGGCAAAGTGCAAAACGCTGTTCGTTCGCGTTCACGACGTGAAAGAAAATTACGACGCTATAAGGAGATATTATGAACAAGGTATCAATTAAAAATTTAATCATAAACGCTTGCCACGGCGTACACGATTACGAAAAGAAGGAAAAGCAGCGCTTCGTTTTCAGCGTTGATATGTATACCGATTTTTACTTCGCCTTTAAAACGGACGAGCTTTCTGAAACGGTAAACTACTCTGCGGCATGCAACGTTATTAACGAAGTTGCAACAAAAAATAGTTTTAACTTAATTGAAAAACTCGCCTACGAAGTTTGCAACGCCTTGTTTGAAAGTCAAAAGGCAATAAAAAGAATAGTTTTAACGGTGGAAAAACCCGACGCACCCGTAAAAATGGAGTTTGAAAGTGTTTCCGCAACCGTAGATTTAACTCGCCAAACGGCGTACCTTTCGCTTGGTTCGTCAATGGGCGATAAACAAAAAACGCTAACCGACGCCATTTCCACACTTAAAAAAGTTAAGGGCGTAACGGTAAATAAAATTTCGTCATATATTAAAACGAAGCCCTACGGCGGCGTTGCGCAAAACGACTTTTATAACTGCGCCGTTGAAATAGAAACGTTTTTATCGCCCCGTCAACTTTTAAGGGAGCTTAATAGAATCGAAGCTAAATTTATGCGTATGCGTGATAAGCGTTGGGACGATAGAACGCTTGATATGGACATAATTTTTTACGGAAAAGAAGTGATAGTAGAAGATGATTTAATTATTCCGCACGCCGATTATTTAAACCGAGATTTCGTTTTAACGCCGTTAAAAGAGATTGCTCCCGAATTTATCGTGCCCGTTAAAAATATGAAAATTAAAAACTTATAAGTTTTATTTAACTACTTTTAACATTTATTTAACAATTATTACAAAAAAAATAGAAAAAAGTATGTGCAAAGTGCACAAATTTTCAAAAAAATTATATACAAACTATAATTATTATGTTATACTTAAGTAGGGGTTTGAGATGAGCAATTTCAAACCTTTATTTGATAACGGAAATTATAGTTTTATTCCGTTAAGGAGTGTGTTTCTTGGAAAAAATTGGCATTATCGACTTGGGATCGAACTCGGCTAGACTTGTAATTGTCAACCTTTTTGAAGACGGTTATTTTATGGTAGTGGACCAGCTTAAAGAAAGCGTGCGTTTAGGTCAAGATATGGAACGCGACGGTTTCTTAAAGCCTCAGCGCGTAGCCGAAACAATTAAAACTTTAAAAATGTTTAGAAAACTCTGCGATTCTAGCGGAGTAACCAGAATAATTGCCGTTGCAACGGCGGCGGTAAGAAGGGCTAAAAACCAACGCAGCTTTTTAGACGAAATTCAAGCAACTTGCGGCATAAAAATAAAAGTTTTAACTGCCGAAGAAGAAGCTATTTACGTTTATCGCGGCGTTATAAATTCCATGGATATTCCTAAGGGAATTATTTTGGAAATCGGCGGTGGCTCAACTTAAATAGTTTATTACAACCGCAGAAATATGCTAAACTACGCAACCCTTCCCTTCGGAGCGGTAACGCTTACGGGGCTTTTTGCCGGCGACGGTTTAAAACCCGAAGAGCAAGCGCAAAAGATAGAAGAGTTTTTTACCGAGCAATTAAAATCGGTAGAGTGGCTTAAAGAAGTTGAACCCGAAACGCAAATGATAGGCGTTGGCGGTTCGTTTAGAAACCTTTTCAAAATTAACAAAATGGTGCATAAGTACCCCTTAGACACGGTACACAACTACACCATGCAAACGGAAGATTTTATGCCTTTATACGACATGATAAAGGTATTAGATATCGATAAAAAGAAAAAGATTAAAGGCTTATCGGCAGAAAGAGCCGACATTTTACCCGCAGCTTTGGCAATTATAAAATCTTTCGTATCTTACTTAAACGTTCAGCAGTTTACAATTTCGGGCGCAGGTTTAAGAGAAGGCATTATGTACAATCAAGCCCTTCCCATCACGCAAGAAAAACCTATATCAGACGTGTTGACTTATTCGCTCACCACCTTGGTAAAATATTACGGCTGCGACACTAAACACGTTGAACACGTTGTTAATTTAAGTATTCAACTTTTTAAACAGTTAAGGGTATTGCACAAATTCCCCCGTCAATATCTCAAAGTTTTAAAGGTAGCTGCAATGATGCACGATTGCGGTTCGCGCATAAAGTTCTATAATCACCAACGCCACAGTTGGTATATGATTTTAAATTCTACCATAAGCGGCGTAACTCATCGCGAAATCGTGTTGGCGGCTTTCACGGCTTGTTGCCATAAGAAAGAAGACATCAACGCTTACGATTGGAACAGATTTAAAGACATTTTAACGGACGACGATTTGGAAATCGTTAAGCGCTTGGGAGTAATGCTCCGTATTGCAGAAAGCTTAGACAGAAGCCGTTCGGCAACCGTTAAGGGAATTAACTGCGATATTTTAGGCGATTCTGTTATTATGAAAACGGAAGTAGAAGGCGACGCTGCTTTAGAAATAAGAGACGCTATGACGGCTGGTTTGGAATTCAAACGTTCCTTCCATAAAAATCTCGAAATATTATAACGCTAAAAAATGCCGCTTTTCAAGCGGCATTAACTTTTAAAATATGCAAGTAATTTTGGCAAGCGCGTCCCCGCGCAGAAAACAACTTTTATCGGAAATAATCTCCGAATTTGAAATTATCCCCGCCGTAGGTAAAGAGGTGGTAAACGCCAACCTAACCCCCGAAAAAATTGCAAGCTCTCTAGCAGAGCAAAAGTGTGAAGAAGTGTTTTTAAAGCACCCCGAAGCGCTCGTTATAGGTTGCGATACTATCGTAGTTTACAACGGTAAAATTTTAGGCAAGCCCAAGGACGAAAAAGACGCCGAAAACACCCTTTTAAATCTTTCGGGAAACACCCATCAGGTAATAACGGGGCTATGCGTAAAAACGGCTAAAAATAAGATAGTAACTTATGCCGAAACGCTCGTTAATTTCAATATACTATCCACTCAATTTATTAAAGACTACGTAAAAAGCGGTTCCCCTATGGACAAGGCGGGCAGCTACGGAATACAAGACGGCGGCTTGGTTAAAAGCTTTGTAGGAAGTTATTCAAACGTCGTTGGGCTACCGATAGAGCTTTTAAAGGAAACGCTTATAAAAATAAAGGAAAAAAATGATTAAACTTGCAATCGACTTCGGTTCACAAATAACTAAAATTTATATGCTCGGTGCGGGCGTGGTTTTATCCGAGGCAACGTGCGTGGCTGTGGAACAAACGGTATCGGAAGAAAAAACCGTTTATAGCGTAAAATCTTTTGGTAATAAAGCGCGCGCACTTTACGGCAAAGCGGCTAAAAACACGCACATTATCAACCCCGTATTCGAAGGCGATATAGTAAATTTAAAACTCGCCACGGCTTTAATGGCGCACTTTTTTGATAAAATAGAAGTTTCCTCCCGCGCTGCAAAAAATTGCGAAGTTATTTTCGTTTTACCTTGCGGCGCAACCGAAGAGCTTAAAGATAAATATTTGCAAATTGCAGAAGAGTTGAATATCGGTTTAGTTTATTTTACTCAAACACCCTTTGCCGCCGTAGCGGGGCACAACGCAACTATAACCGAAAGCACCCCCGTGTTCTCAGTTGATATCGGCTACGGCACTACCAATATTGCCGTATTTTCTCTCGACGGAATAATAAACGGCTATTCAATCAACTTGGGCGGCGGCAATATAGACGTACATATTATGGATTATATGGCGGAAAATCACAACGTAAAAATAGGCGCGTTGACTGCCGAACGCATTAAAAATACCGTGGGTAGTTTGGTTGAAGACGACTATAAAATAACCGTTGCCGACGGCAGAGATATTAAAAAGGGAACGCCCGAATCGGTTGCCGTTAACACCGAACATATTCACGGCGTAATAAAGCTTTATATTGACAAAATAATCGAATATATCAAGCTTGTAATAACGCAGCTTCCCGCCGAAGTATCTTCTTCGGTAATGCGCGGCGGCTTATATCTCTCGGGCGGACTAATTAAATTAGACGGGTTAAGCGACTATATTTCAGTTGCGCTCAATATGCCCGTAAACTGTCCTGAAGAACCCCAATACGCTTCGGTAATAGGTGCTGGATCAATTCTTTCAACGCCTGCGCTTTTAGAAAGTTTAGCCGAAGAGGAAGAGTAATTTAATAATAACGAAAGTTGTCGGCGGTAGTATTAATTTATTAATACAAACCGCCGCTTTTTTTCTTGCTAAATTTAGCGTAATTTTATATAATATAATAGACGAAAAATCAATTTTAATATAATAACGGAAAAATTATGTCTAAACCTAATCAATTTATAAGAAATTTTTGTATTATAGCGCATATCGACCACGGTAAATCTACCCTTGCGGATAGAATTATGGAACTTACCGGTCAAGTTTCTAAGCGCGATATGGAAGAACAGCTTTTAGACTCTATGGATATAGAGCGCGAAAGGGGAATAACGATAAAGCTTACTCCCGTTCGCATGTTCTACACCGCGTCAGACGGCAACGAATACGTTTTCAACCTAATCGATACCCCCGGCCACGTTGACTTCACTTACGAAGTTTCCCGTTCTCTCGCCGCGTGTGAAGGTGCTATTTTAATAGTAGACGCATCTCAGGGAATAGAAGCGCAAACGCTTGCCAACGTTTATTTAGCGTTAGAAAACGATTTGGAAATTTTGCCCGTAATTAACAAAATCGACCTGCCTTCCGCCCGTCCCGACGAAGCTAAAAAGGAAGTGGAAGACGTTATCGGATTAGACGCTTCTTACGCCCCTTTAGTTTCCGCTAAAGAAGGCACTAATATCGCCGAAGTTTTAGAAGATATAGTAAAATATTTCCCTGCGCCTTCTGGCGATACCGAAGCCCCTTTAAAAGCGCTTATATTCGACAGTTATTACGATAACTACAAGGGCGTTATCTTATTCGTAAGGGTAAAAGACGGCAGTATAAAAGTGGGCGACAAAATTAAAACTTTCCAATCGGAAAAGGTTTACGACGTAGTTGAAGTAGGTGTGTTTGCCCCTGGACTATTCCCCAAAGACGGGCTATTCGCCGGTGAAGTTGGCTATATTGCGGCGTCGATTAAATCTATACAGGAAGTGGCGGTAGGTGACACGGTAACCAACGCCGAAACCCCCGCTTTAGAACCTTTACCCGGCTATAAAAAGGTGCAAAGCGTAGTATTCTGCGGTATATATCCTTTAGACGGCAGCAAGTTCAACGATTTAAAAGAAGCCATTTTAAAGCTTCAATTAAACGACGCTTCACTCATATTCGAACCGGATACGTCGGTTGCCTTGGGCTTTGGTTTCCGCTGTGGCTTTTTAGGGCTTTTGCACATGGAAATTATTCAAGAGCGAATTGAACGAGAATTCGGGTTAGACATAATAACCACCGCTCCTTCCGTAAGCTATAAGGTGGTAAAAACGGACGGCGAAGTTATCTTCGTAGATAACCCTTCGCACCTTCCCCCTCAGTCGGAAATAGAGCACATGGAAGAGCCTATCGTCAAAGCGGATATTTATTCGCCCCCCGACTATTTAGGTCAAATAATGGACTTATGCCGTGAAAAGCGCGGCGTATTCAAGCAGATGACCTATTTAGATGCAAATCGTGTTCAACTTGAATACAACCTACCTTTAAACGAAATTATTTTCGACTTTTTCGATCAAATAAAATCGCGCACCCGCGGCTACGCAAGTTTTGACTACGAGCTTTTGGGCTATGAAAAATCCAAACTCGTTAAACTTGATATACTTTTAAACGGCGACGTTTGCGACGCACTCTCTATGATAGTGCACGAAGATTCGGCGTATTCCCGTGGAAGAATGCTCTGCGAAAACCTTAAAGAAGCTATTCCCCGTCAGCTTTTCGAAATTCCCGTTCAAGCAGCAATCGGCGGCAAGATTATTGCGCGCGAAACGGTTAAGGCTGTAAGAAAGGACGTTTTGGCTAAATGTTACGGCGGCGATATTACCCGTAAAAAGAAGCTGTTAGAAAAGCAGAAAGAAGGTAAAAAACGTATGCGTTCAATAGGTAACGTAGAAGTGCCTTCGGAAGTATTTATGCAAATTTTAAAAACAAACAAAGATTAATAGCTTTTTAATAATGCAAAATAATTTTTTTAATCAAGTATATCAAACCGTAAAACAAATTCCAAAGGGCAAAGTTGCAACTTACGGTCAAATAGCTCTACTTTGCGGCAATCCAAAAATGAGTAGGCAAGTAGGTTGGGCGTTGCATCAAAATCCCCAACCGGGCGTTATTCCCTGTCATAGGGTGGTGTTTGCAAACGGCAGCTTAGCAAGCGGTTTTGCTTTTGGCGGAATAGAAATTCAAACGTGCCTTTTGCAAGAAGAAGGCGTAGAAGTAATAAACGGAAAGGTAAATTTAAATAAATACCGTTGGGAGATATAATGGCAGGAATTTACGTTCATATTCCATTTTGTAAAAGTAAATGCTCGTATTGTGACTTTGCGTCCTTCCCCGATAAACTCTGCTTTGCCGAAAGTTATATGGCGTGCGTTTATCGTGAAATGGCGTTTAGGAAAGAAGAGCTTAAAAATTATTCGTTCGATACGCTATATATAGGCGGCGGCACGCCTTCTATTATCGACGAAAATTATATTGCCATGCTCGTTTCTGCGGCAAGAAAGAATTTTAACTTGGCAAAAGACGCGGAAATTACTATAGAAATGAACCCAGGCACGGTAAGCGCAAAAAAAATAGAAACGTATAAAAAGTGCGGAATAAACCGCTTTTCTATAGGGCTTCAAACGGCAATAGATTCTCAACTTAAAGATTTGGGAAGAATTCACACATTAAACGAATTCGTATACTGCACCAAACTATTAAAAGGAGAAAACTTCTCCGTCGACGTTATGATCGGCTTAAAAAATCAAACGGCGGAAGACGTTGAAAAAACTATAGAAGTTGCGGCGGCGTTCGGCGCAAGCCATATATCAATGTACGCCCTCACCCCCGAAGACGGCACGCCCATTTATACCGACTATTTAAACGGCGAACTTCCCGACTCCGACGAGGTTGCCAAGGTTTACGAAATCGGCGTTAAAAAGCTTGAAAGTTTAGGTTTTGACCGCTACGAAGTTTCTAACTTCTGCAAAAAGGGAAAAGAAAGTAAGCACAATTTAAACTATTGGCAAAGGGGTGAATATATCGGTTTCGGTGTTGCAGCTTCGTCGCATATAAATAACGTCCGCTTTACCAACACCTTTGATTTGGACGAATATTTTAAGTGCGTTTTATCCAATCACCTTCCCGTAATAAATTCCGAAGAGGTTGGCGCAGTTGAGCGTGAAGAAGAATATATAATGCTTGCATTGCGTACTGCTAAGGGGTTAAACTTAAAAAAATATTTTGAACTTTTTAATAAAAACTTTGAAGAAGAATACGCCGTAGCCCTTAAAAAGAACGCCGAATATATGCAAATTAACGGCGATTATATCAAAATTAAAAACGAATATCTATTCGTTCAAAACTCAATTATCGTGGAGTTTTTTAAATAATGGAATTCACTTATAAAACAGCGGACATTTCCGCCTTAAACGAAGTTTTAGAAATTTACTCGTCGGCGCAAAAATTTATGGAAGCAAACGGCAACCCGCAATGGGTTAAAGGCTTTCCCGATAAAACGGATATTGCAGGTGCAATTTACGGCGCAATAATTTATACGGTATTGCATAAAGGCGAAATAGTGGGCGTTTTTGCCGTAGTAAATTACGACGGCAACTACGATTATATTAACGGTAGTTGGCTAACTTCGGGCAATTATCTTGCCGTTCACCGGGTTGCCACAAAAGAAAACTTCCGCAAAAAGGGCGTTGCAAAATTTATTGTGGAAGCGGCAACTGAAATTGCCAAAAAGCGCGGTAGAACCAGCCTTAGGTTCGACACGCACGAAAAGAATATCCCCATGCAAAATTTATTAAATTCGTGCGGATTTACCCAATGCGGAACGGTGTTAATAAACCGCGACGGCACGCCACGCCTTGCTTACGAAAAGATTATATAATTAAACACTTGCTTTTTTTCGTGGCGTATGATATTATATATAAAACTTAATTTATAATGCGTTGATGCGGAATAGTAATTTTTTGCTAGGGTTAAGAGATTTATCGGTTGGTGTAAGATAAACGAAGGCAAACTACGAACTCACCGCGGAGCAGATTTACCCAACGTCCCCTTTAATTTTAAGGGGGTATAAGTAAGTAAATACGGTTTTCCCGCCGTATAAAGGGCAGGGCGTTATTTGCGCCTTAAAGGCAACGCAAGTTGTAAAGAAGAGTGGTACCACGCGGCGCGGCGTCTCTTTAATAGAGATCCCGCGCCCTTTTTAAGCTATACTTAAAAAACGAGAGTGTATAAAATGAAAAATTATCAAAAGTATCAAAAACAGTATTTCCTCCCCCCCGTAGTCTGCATGGATTGGGCTAAAAAGGACTGCATAGAAAAAGCCCCCGCGTGGTGTTCGGTAGACCTTCGCGACGGCAACCAAAGTTTAATAGAACCTATGGATTTAAAAACTAAGGTCGAATTTTTTAAGCTTTTATGCGAAATAGGTTTTAAGGAAATAGAAGTTGGCTTCCCCGCTGCGTCGCAAACGGAATACGATTTTTTGCGCAAGCTTATCGACGAAAATTTAATCCCCGACGACGTTACCGTTCAGGTGTTAACGCAAGCGCGCGAACATATTATTAAAAAGACTTTCGACGCTGTTAAAGGGGCTAAAAACGTAATTATTCACGTTTATAACTCAACGTCCGTTGCTCAACGCGAACAAGTTTTTAAAAAGAGCAAGCAAGAAATTAAAGAAATTGCAATAAAAGGCGCAAAGCTTTTAAAGGAGCTCACCCAAAATGAGGGAGCAAATTACCGCTTTGAATATTCGCCCGAATCCTTTACGGGTACTGAACCTGAATACGCGTTAGAAGTAGTAAACGCCGTGTTAAACGTTTGGCAACCTACCAAAGATAATAAGGCGATAATAAATCTTCCCGCAACGGTAGAAAACGCTATTCCCCACGTATACGCACAGCAAGTTGAGTATATGCACAAGTTTATGGATTTTAGAGAAAACGTTATCATCTCTCTTCACCCCCATAACGATCGCGGATGCGGCGTTGCAGCGGCTGAAATGGGCATTTTAGCAGGCGCAGACAGAATAGAGGGAACGCTTTTCGGCAACGGTGAAAGAACGGGTAACGTGGACGTAATAACGCTTGCAATGAATATGTTCTCGCAAGGCGTTAACCCCAACCTTAATTTTAATAATATGCCTTACATTACGGCACTTTACAAATCCTTTACCGATATGCCTGTAAGCCCCCGTCAACCTTACGCGGGCGATTTGGTTTTCGCAGCTTTCTCGGGTTCTCACCAAGACGCCATTGCCAAGGGTATGGACTGCAGGGAAAATTTTGAAGACAAGTGGACCGTGCCCTACCTTCCCATAGACCCCCACGACGTAGGCAGAAAATACGATTCAGACGTTATAAGAATCAATTCTCAGTCAGGAAAGGGTGGCGTTGGCTATATTTTACAAACGGTTTACGGTATTAATATGCCTGCAGGAATGAAGGAGCAAATGGGTTACAAGGCAAAAGACGTTTCCGACGTTGCCCATAAAGAGCTTCACCCCGAAGAAATTTACGATATTTTTAAGAAAAACTACGTTTCAAACCGCAATATATTCGATTTAACCGAATGTCACTTTAAGCAAGTCAACGGAATAGAAGCAACCGTAACTTTAGCAAAAGACGGAAAGTATTCTATCGTATTAGGCGAAGGCAATGGCAGATTAGACGCCGTTTGCAACGCAATTAAAAAATATTTCGGATTAGATTTTACCATAATCGGTTACGAGCAGCACGCCCTTTCTCAAAGCTCCAAAGCAAAAGCAATATCCTACGTCGGCGTAGAATATAATGGAAATAATTTCTGGGGTGCAGGCATAGACGAAGATATTATTAAAAGCTCGTACAAGGCTTTAGTTGCCGCAGTTAATAATCTTTTAAGCTATTGACAGTTTTATTTAATAGTGGTATAATATTTAGCGTAAAAATTTTTTAGGAGTTAATATGCATCCTGGCGCACTTTTTGAAATATTTGGTTTACAAGTCCACGCATACGGCTTGTTCATGGCATTAGGTTTAGTTGCCTGTTTCGGCTTTTTAATGTGGGCGTTCACCAAACAAAACTTTAACGAAAATTCAATAGACACAATTTTATTCGTCGGCGTGTTCGGCGCGGGCATAGGTATTTTTTCGGCAATGCTTTTCCAAAGCTTTTACAACTGGCTCGACGATACTTCTAAACCCTTCCAACTCGGCGGAATGACCTTTTTGGGCGGCTTAATCGGCGGCGTAGTAGGTTATTTGGGAATTTACTTTTTATATATCTACGTAATTGCTCCCCGCACCAAAATTAAATGGTTGCAAAACAATATGAACGCTGGCTTAACCGACGCGTTACCTTTAATCCCTATCGGAATAGTAATTGCTCACTCTTTTGGTAGAATAGGTTGCCTTTTTGCAGGCTGCTGCCACGGCGCTTATTTAGGAAGTGATTACGTATTCGGCGGCATATATATGCAGGGCACTACCAACGGTTGGGGCTATTACGTTCCCGTTCAGTTATACGAAGCAATCTTTTTGGCCGTGCTCGGCGCAGTAATGGCGTTGTTATATTTTAAGTTTAACTTTAAACAAAATTTAGGCGTTTATTGTATAGGCTACGGCGTTTGGCGCTTTATAGTGGAATATTTGCGTACCGATGAGCGCGGAACGCTTATCCCCGGCGTGCCTTTATATCCTTCGCAAATACTTTCTATAGTAATGGTAGCTGCGGGTGTTGGTTTCTTCTTCTTATACAAATACGTATTAAAAGATAAAATGAAACACCCCGAACTTCAACCCCCCGTTCGCGAAAAAAAATTTAAAACGGAAAACACGGAAGAATAAATTAAACGCTTTTAATGGGTAAGGGATAATGGAAAAAATTAAAGCAAGATATTTAATTCCACTTGAAGAATCTAAGGAAAATGAAGCAAGTATTTCAACTAAGGGATTATCTTTCGTTTACACTACTTTTAGTGAAGAGCAAAAAAGCTTAATAAAAGAGCAAACGTCAAAATTTTTATTAAACGTTTTCACTTGTTACGAAAGCGAATACGACGACGGCGACGGGCCTTCGAGAAGTTATGACAGTAATGATTTTGAAATAGAAGACCTTATAAGTCTTTCGTCGCCCGCCTATTCAACTAACGAAGCTTGTGCAGATATCATAATATCGCAAGGCGAGTTCAAAGGCGTTATTTTAAAGGCTAGGCGTTGGGGTGGAAACGGATGGAATAACTACGACGAATGGTGGTACGTAATTTTATATACCGACGGCACTATGCTCGGCAATAACGTATCCAATTACTGCTTTACGGGTTCAAGCTATTCTAAAGACAAAGAAACGACCTATACCTTAAT
>JAGAMH010000118.1 GCA_017624815.1 Clostridia bacterium | reverse complement strand
TAACGCAAACGGGTCTACCGTGAGGACATTTTAAACCTACGTTGCCTTCCATAAGTTTAAAGAGTGTGTCAATTTCGTCTTGCGTTAATTGCATACCACCCTTAACTGCGTGTTTACAGGCCGTAGTTGCTATTTTATCCTTTAAAATATCCGTAAGCGTTATTTCTTTAAGCGAATTAATTTCCGCTAATAAATCGTTAAAAAACGACTGTAAATTAATATCTTTTAAATCGAGAGGCACTTCATTAACCCTATAAGATAAAGGTCCGAACGGCTCTATATCAAAGCCTAAACTGCGTATAGTTAAAATATGTTCATCTATAAACGCCTTTTCTCCCGAATTAACGGCAAATGCAAAAGGCACTAACATACCTTGGCGTAATATTTTACGCTCTTCCATTGCCTTTTTAAGTTTATCGTAAATTAAGCGTTCGTGCGCCGCATGTTGGTCTATTAAATAAGCTTCTTCATTTATCTCGTAACTTAAATAAGTATTGAACAAATTGCCTTTATACACGCAATTTTTTAAACAGAATTCAAGCTGTTCAGGTTTTTTTGGCTTTTGCGGAGGCACGGCTAATTGCATACCGTATATATAATTATCTTCTCCAACTACAAAATTTTGCGGTTTGTTTACTCTTTCGCCTAAAAATTTTTGCAAGCTTAAATCTTTTTCAGGATTAAAGTTATCAAAAGGAAGTTTTTCAACGGCGTTTTTCTCCATTTCCTTTTTAAACGCCAACTCTTTCATTTCCTTAGACTTTTTGGTTAATTCAATTAAAGGGTCGTTTAAAACAGGTATCAAAACCTTGCCGTCTTGTATTATGGGTTTAATTTCGTCGGAATTAAACTCCACTTCTTCCTGACGTTTTTTCATACCTTCAGCATAGGTAGAATTGGCGTATTCTTTGTTAAGCATTTTATTTATGCACGCTTTTTGCTCCTCTTTATCGGAATACAAGAAATCCGCAGCGCGAAGATTACCGTCTAACACGTTCGATATCACGTCGCGCAAAGCTAAAAATACCGTTTGATTATTAACGAATCTTACGTCAGATTTATTAGGAGTTACGTTAACGTCTACGAAATCTACGGGAACGTCGACAAACAGCACGTAAAAAGGATATTGCCTTTTCATTGCGTAGTACGAGTAAGCTTGATTAATCGCCGAACTTACGGTGTTGTTTATGATATACCTTCCGTTTAAAAATAGATTTTGATAGCTTCTGTTCGGCTTAAAAAAGTTTTGATTGCCAATAAAACCAAAAATCTTTATACCGGTTATTTCCGTTTTAATTTTAAAACATTGTGAAAGAACTTTAGCGCCGTACACTTGAGCGATAGCTTCTTCTATGCCGCCTCCGTGCGATTGTAAATGAAGTTTTCCGTCGGTATAATACTTGAACGAAACGTTAGGGTTGCCTAAAATAAAACGAGTTACACAGTTAGTAATTTCCGTTTCTTCGCCTTTATCCGTCTTTAAAAATTTTTCTCTTGCGGGCGTATTGTAAAATAAATTATATACGGAAATCTCCGTTCCTTTTTGTAAAGCGGCAGGCTCTACCGTGCCTATTCTACCGCCATCGCAAACTATTTTGCACGCTTCGTTACCTTCGGTAACTGAAATAATTTCCGTTTTAGAAATAGAGGCAATACTCGCCAAAGCTTCACCCCTAAATCCGAGCGTGGTTATTTTATCTAAATCTTCTACCGAACTTATTTTACTGGTTGCGTGCGGAATAAACGCCGAGCGCATGTCGTCCTTTTCTATACCGCACCCGTCGTCAACGACTTTTATAAGCTGTTTGCCGCCTTTTTCAACGTATATTTCTATTTCGGTAGCGCCCGCGTCTAAGCTATTTTCTACAAGCTCTTTTACTGCGGAAGCCGGTCTTTCGACTACTTCGCCTGCAGAAATGCGGTTATAAATTTCTTTGGTTAAAATATTAATTTTTGCCATTTTTTACCTTCTCGACTAAATCACCAACAAGCATAAAAGCTTGCATGGGCGAAAGATTATTTAAATCTACTTCGCTTAAAATCTTTTCTACTTCAGAAAGTTCTTTATCTTCATTTTCAACTTCGGGGACAAAATTAATATCACCGCGTTCTACGCGTTTTAAAATTTGTTTTGCCCTATCGGTAACGTTGGCGGGGACACCAGCAATGGAAGCTACTTCTATACCGAAACTGCGATTTGCTCCGCCGCGCATTATCTTTCTTAAAAATACTATTCCGCCACTAATTTCCTTTACGGCTATCTTGTAATTTTTAACTCCGTATAATTTGTCTTCAAGTTCGGTAAGTTCGTGATAGTGCGTTGCAAAAAGCGTTTTAGCTCCGATATTTTCAGTAATATGCTCTATAACCGCCCACGCAATACTCAATCCGTCGTACGTGCTAGTTCCCCTACCTACTTCGTCTAAAATAAGTAAACTGTTTTTAGTGGCGTTTTGTAAAATGGAAGCCACTTCTATCATTTCAACCATAAACGTACTTTGATCGAATATTAAATTATCGCTAGCGCCAACCCTTGTAAAAATTCTATCAACTAAAGGAATTTGAGCCGATTTAGCAGGAACGTAACATCCGATATGCGCCATTATAGTAATTATTGCGTTTTGACGCATATACGTACTTTTACCTGCCATATTGGGGCCCGTTAAAATCATCGTCCTATTTTCGCCTTCGTCCAAAAGCGTATCGTTAGCTATAAACCTTTCTTTGGATATTACTTCTACTACGGGGTGTCTACCCTCTTTAATAATTAACGGTTCACAGCTTTCCACTATTTGGGGGCGAACGTATTTTCTCGCCTTAGCTGTTTCCGCAAAAGAAACTAAAACGTCTAATAAAGCCACGGCTTGCGAAAGCTTTTTAAGCTCGGCAATATGTTGGGCGAGCTTTACTTTTATTTCGGCGTAAATTGCCGCCTCTAACCTTAATGCGAGTTCTTGGCTAGTTAAAATCTTTTCTTCTAATTCTTTAAGCTCTTCGGTAGTATATCTTTCAGCGTTTGCAAGCGTTTGTTTGCGGATATAATGAAGAGGAACTTTGTCTTTAAAGGACTTGGTAACTTCAATATAATAACCGAAAACTCTATTATAACTTACTCTAAGAGTTTTAATACCCGTAACGTCGCGCTCCCTTTGTTCTATTGCAAAAATTATTTCTTTTGCGTTATCGTGCATATTACGGTATTCGTCCAATTTAGAGTTAAAACCGTTTTTAATGTAGCCGCCGTCCTTAAAATTTGCGGGAGTTGCGTCGGGCACGATTGCTGCGTCGATAAGGTTTGCTACGGCAGATAAATCTATTAAATCGTTGGAAATATCTTTTAAAATGGCAGAATTAAAGCCCGCAAGCTGGAATTTAATATTGGGTATTACGGATAACGAAGCCGAAAGAGCCGCACAGTCTTTAGGCATAATATTATCGTTGGAAATTTTGCCTGAAATTCTTTCAACGTCTTTTACTTCTTTTAACAACTCGCTTAACCCCAAGCGAATAACGCTTGAATTAAACAACTCGTCAACGCCGTTAAGCCTATAATTTATTTCTTCTTTTTTACCTAACGGAGATAAGATAATACCGTTTATAAGCCTTGCGCCCATAGCCGTTTTCGTCTTATCTAAAAGCCATAACAAAGAGCCGTATTTTTTACCTTCTCCAAGAGTTTTTACAAGCTCTAAATTTCTTATAGCCGCAGTATCGAGTTGCAAGAAATTATTGTCGCAAACGTATTTTACACCGTCTATATTTTTAAGGGCGTGCATTTGAGTTTCTTTTAAATACTCTAATAAAGCGCCCGATACCGACACAGCGTTTTCTCTTCCCGATATGGAAAATGCCGATAACGTTTTCGATTTGAATTGCTCCAAAAGGCAACGTTCTGCGCTACTAAAATTAAACGCCCAAGCAGGATAGCTAGAAAAACGGGGCAAAACCCCGCGGGAAACTTCGGGAATATCTTTAGATGCAAAAAGCATTTCGTCGTTGCAAATAACTTCTTTAACTGAAAGCTTTACCATGTAAGAGATACAACTTTTTACGGCGTGTGCGCCCGCAAATTCGGTTACGTTAAAATCACCCGTAGTAATATCCGCCCAAGCCAAAGCAACGTCGTCGGCGTTTTTAAAAGCGCAACATATAAAGTTATTCGCTTTTGCGTCAAGTTGTTCTTCGTCGGTAAGCGTACCTGCCGTAACCACTCTTATTACGTCGCGCTTAACCATGCCCTTAGCTGCGGACGCTTCTTCAAGCTGTTCGCAAATTGCCACCTTTTGCCCTAACTCTACGAGTTTTGCAATATAACTTTCCGCCGCGTGATGAGGTACGCCGCACATGGGCGCACGTTCTTCAAGACCGCAATCTCTTCCAGTTAAAGTTAAATCTAACAAAGCTGATGCGGTTTTTGCGTCGTCAAAAAACATTTCGTAAAAGTCGCCCAACCTATAAAAAATTATACAGTCGGGGTATCTTTCTTTTACCGAAAAGTAGTGTTGCATCATTTGTGAAAGTGCCATTTTATACTTCCTCTATTTCTCCAATTAGCGAAACGCCGTTTGCTTCGGCTACCTTTATAGTTACAAACTCGCCAATAACGTTTTTGTCGCTCTTAAAATATCCCATTTTTCCGTATTCGTCTCTACCCAAATACATTTTGCGCTTATCGTCGTAATCTTCGCATAAAATTTCAACGCTTCTTCCCACGTAGTTTTTAGAATGTTCTCTAGTTAAAGAGTTTACCACTTCTATTAAACTCATAATTCTGCGTTTAGAAACGTCTTCGGGAATTTGTCCATCCATTTTAGCGGCAACCGTACCTTGTCTTTTTGAATATACGAACGTAAACGCCGAAGTATATTTAACTTCTTTAACTAAAGTTACGGTATCATTAAAGTCTTCTTCCGTTTCGTTGGGGAATCCAACTATTAAATCGGTTGTAAGCGTTACGTCGGGGACGTATTTTTTAAGCGTTTGAACTTTTAAAAGATAGTCTTCACGGCTATATTTTCTATTCATTGCTTTTAAAACGGCGTTTGAACCGCTTTGTACGGGCAAGTGTACGCAGTTGCATATTTTTGGATATTTTGCAATGACTTTTGCCAATTCTTCGGAAAAATCTTTAGGATGGCTTGTCATAAATCGAAGGCGGAATTTGCCTTCTATTTGCGCTATTTTTTCCAAAAGTTGGGGGAACGTTAAATCGTTTTTGGTATCGTTGCCGTAAGAGTTAACGTTTTGCCCAAGTAAAGTTATTTCTTTATAGCCTTGCTTAATTAAATCTTTAACTTCGGCAATAATATTTTCCGACCTTCTACTTCTTTCTCTACCACGAACGTAAGGCACTATACAATAACTGCAAAAGTTGTTACAACCGTACATTATGTTTACCCAAGCGTTAGGATAACTCGTTCTTAAAGGCTTATCGTCTTCACACACTTCACCTTCCGAATCCAAAATTTCAATAACGGTTTTTTTGCTTTTTTGCTTCTTTAAAATAAGTTCTTTTAAATTATTTAAATTGTGCGTACCAAAAATAATATCAACGTAGGGGAATTTTCCGTGCAAATTATCAGCCTTTCCCATTTGTTGAGTCATGCAGCCGCCAACGGCTATAATCATATCCTTTTTAACGCTCTTTAATTTTTTAAGC
>JAGAMH010000117.1 GCA_017624815.1 Clostridia bacterium | reverse complement strand
AATGCAAGTAAGTTTTCTAAATAAGACTGAACGCTAAACGTTGCACTTTCGCCTATTTGCGTCCCTTCTGCACTATACATAGTTGCAGTTAAGCTATCGTTAAGATTTTGAGGGGTAACCTTTGCAAAGTTGAATACGCCGTTTGCGTTAATTGCTATTTCCGTATCTTCTCCGCCGTAGTTTACCACTACCTTACTGCCGTCGGCCGTTGCCGCACTCGTATGCATTTTTACGATTATATCGTCCGATAACGACAAGTTTATCGAAGTTATACCAACGGGTGCTGTAGTCTCCGTTTCCTCTGCAAGCGCAGAAACCGTGCTAACGATAGTAAAAGCCGAAAGCGCTGCAATCAACGTTGCTGCTAACACGCTTAATCCTACCGTTTTCCCTGAGTTGAATAGTTTCATTGTTTTCCTCCCAAAAAAATTATTAACTATATTTTAAACGCATGGTAACGTTTTGTCAATATTTTTTACATATTTAGCAATTTTTCTTATAAAAATTGTAAAACGCCAAGCACGGGTTACCATTACACACGTAAAACAAGCGCATTAAATTTTAGCGTAAATCACCACGGCTATTTTAGGCTTTTATTTCTGCTCTTTTAGTTTTTCAACTGCGCCAACTCGCCCTATTTTTTAATCTTGGGCAAGGCAAAAACTTCGGGGCACAGTCCTTCGTTTACGTACTCGTCGGTAAGCACGGACGCCTTGTCGAACCCCGTCGGGCGATAGCATTTACTAAAAATATTTTCCGCCGTAAAGCTTGCGCTTCCCACACCTTCAACGCTTGCCGCCGTTTGCCCTATGGGCTTTACTATCATAGAATTTCCGCCCAAGTGCTCTTTGCCCGTTGAATAGTCGGAACGTACCACGAAGGCGTTGCTCCTATAAGCAATAAGCGTAGCCTGCGCCCTTATTACGTTTGCAAGCTCGCCCGTTTGTCGGCTGGGAAAAATTATAACGTCTGGTTTAAATAAAGCAATTTCTTCTATTTGTTCGCTAAAATACGCGTCGTACCCCGTTATAAAGGCAAATCGAATTCCGCTTAAAACTACGGTGCACGCGCCCGTCCCCCTTTCTACGCCAAGTTCCTTTTCTTCTCTGGTTAGGTGAACCTTGTCGTATACGAAGGCAACCTTGCCGTTTTTGCCGTAAAGGTAAGTGCTGTTTTTTAGCTTTCCTTTTCTATTTTCCAAAACGTTTACAGCCACGTAAGCCGACCTTTCTTTTGCCGTTTTTGCGCACGCTTTTTTAATTTCGTCGGCATATATAGCCGCGCCTTTTAGTCTTTCCGCATCCGCAACTCCCCCTGCGTTGGAATATTCGGGCAATACAGCAAGTTCGTCCTTTTCAAGATATAAAAGGTTTGATTGCAAAAACTTTATAATCTCTTTGCACGCGTTTTCATCCCTTTTAAAGTCGGGCTGAATTGCCGTTAATTTTAATTGCAATTTTTTCTTGGTTACTATTTTAAATTTATAATAGCCGCCGCTCCAATGAATGTAGCTCGTTTCAAAGCGGTTCACCGCGTAGCCATGCGGCTCTACGACCTTTTTAATATCTTCGGTTTTGGGCAAATAATTATCCGCTTCGCCGTCAATTTCAGGCGATACGCGCGCTTCGAACCAGTTTACCTCTTTAGAGTAATCAAGCCCCTTTACAATGCCCATATATCCGTTATAAAGCCCTTCATAGCTATCATAATAAAGCCCTTTGCGGCGGTAATAATTATAGTCGGTTTTATCGCAAACTACGCCCTTATATAACGTGGGGTCGTAAGCGTACCCACTTTCTATCATTTCTTTATCGGTTATATTAAATTTATCGTATTTGTTTAATTCTGCGTCTTTAGAATTGGAATGTATTGCGGTAATATCCCAATGATAGTAGGAGTTTTCGTGCTTTACGGCAAGCCAAGCGTGATAATTTTCACCTTCGGGAACGTCTTCTAAATCGGTTGATTCCGCAACGAGATAGGCTACGGGAATACCCCTTCTTTGAAAGATAAATTGCGCCAATTTTGAAAAAGCCGCGCAAACGCCTTTTTTTCTTTTAAGTAAACCTGCAACGGTAAAAATTTCCAACCCCGCTTTTTTGCCCTTTGCTTCCTTAAAGTAAACGTATTCGTCGCAAATAAAATCAGTTACCGCTACTTGAAGTTCAAAAGGGTCTTTTATTTCGTCGAATTTACGTAGAATTCGTTCCAACTTTTCGTTTAGCTTTAAAATTTCGCTTTTAGAATATTTTACTTTGTAAAGGAGCTTAAACCTGCCTTCCCTTCCCCAATCCAACGCGTTGTGTTCCACGTAGTAAAGTTCGGGCCAATCGTCTAAAACGGCTTGATACGCCTTTACGACGTTAATACGTATCCACGGCACGTCGTAGGCAAAATCGTAATTAAAATTTAAAAAATTTTCCACTATCGCGCGGTAAAGCCTTTTTTCTTCTCTGTTTAAAGTAGTATAGTAATATCTCGTGTTTAGGTTGTGTTTTCTGCTAAGCATTAGACGTTCCCCTTTTAATTATAAAAATATTATATCAACCGAATAAAGCTTTGTCAATTGCCTATTTACCATACGGCTTTAACGTGCAAATTAATTTCAGATTAAAAAAATTACCCCCGTAAATATAATTTTAAGCTATCGTTAATAAACAATAAGTGCACGGAACAGTTCCGTGCACTTATTACTAATAATTTTCTTTTATCCCTAAAAAATAATCTGCCGAAGTTCCAAAAGCAATAGCCATACGCTTTAATATGTCGTAGCCAGGCTTTGCTTTACCTTTTAACCATTCACTAACTTGACTTTGTTTTATATCAATTTTTTTAGCAAAAGCAACCTGCGTTAAATTATTTTCTTCTAAAAACTCTTTTAAAATATCTTTAAACTCAACTTCCATAAGAATATTATATAGAAAATTCTATTATTTTACTTGACATATAGAATATTCTATACTATAATATTTTAACAAAAAACTTGGGAAATTTACGGCAATATTAAACCTGCAGTAGAACTTGCTGCGTAACGATTGATAAAAAAATCAAAACGGCGTAAAAAGGGATATTGCAATACGAAAAATCCTTTTTGGGCGCAAGAAAGACCGAATACGCTAAAATAACGACCGATTACGAAGAAAGTATTTACTT
>JAGAMH010000116.1 GCA_017624815.1 Clostridia bacterium | reverse complement strand
TTTTATTTTCCCCACAAGAGCCTCCATTTATCTCACTTACAAATTTTTATTTATCTATGAGTTGATTATAGCATAATATATAACTAAAATCAAGGAGTTTCTTCGGTAATTCAATAATTGAACGATACCCCATAAATTGAACGAAAGGGGTATAAAATGAACGATTTACATTTTACCAATAAAAACAAAAAGGCTTGCAAGGATGAAAATTATCCCGGCAAGCCTGCTTTTTTGCTAAACCATTTGTAGAAAAGGACACCCCCCCCATTTTGGCAATAAAAAAGCCATAATACCGATATTTTTCGTATCAATATTATGGTTTCTTTATGGTGGGAGGAGGTGGATTCGAACCTAGAATTCGTTATACTTCCTCCCCTTTTTAATAGGCAAAAATCACTTAAAATGCACTATTTTTTTCGTTTTGTATTTGGGCAGATTTCCACTCCCTTTATACTTTGTATAAAAATTTTTGAAATTCTTCAAAAAACGTATCCATAAGCTCTTCATAGTGCGTATACGTATCGATATTCACCGATTTATTAACGTGCCCCATGGCTAACTCACGGTATTCTTTTTCAATTTTACATTTTGCCGCTCTTGTGTTAAACGTGTGCCTACAACAATACGGTGTTATGTCTAGATTTTGATTTGCAAACCAAATTTCAACGGCTTTTTGCGAGGCCCATTCAATTTTACTTTCCAACACTTCAAGATAAGGTCGTATCATTGGCGTTATTGGTATTCGCTTTATTGCAACTTCGCCGTTTTTTCGTTTAGAATTATTTGCAATAATAAATCTATCCGATATGGTAGCACTTGCACATTCCCCCGGACGAAGTCCTGCATAAAGCATTAGAAGAATATTCCTTTCATAAATCGTTCCCTTACAACGTGAAAGTAGCTGACGTTCTTCTTCCACAGTCATACAACGTCGGTGCTGGCGGTTATGTTTTTGAAATTTGATTTTGTTCATTGGATTTAAACGAATAATTCCGTCATAAACTGCGTAGTCAAAAATTTGCTTTAAGATATTATGAATATCTTCGCCCGTTCTCTTAAACCCTTTGTCCGTGATAACATTCATTATTTCTTTGCAGTTAAACACGGTTATCTCATCAAAATACTTTTCGCCTATTATTGGAAAGATATATCGATTCAATTTTGCAACCTGTCGTTTATACCATTCACGGGTAACGTCAGATTTTTTAACTGTTTCGAAATATTCAAGCGCATAGTTTTTAAACAAAACTCTTTTAATTTCGGGAGCTTTTACAGCTTCGGGAACTACGATGCACTCAACCGTTGTCGGCTTTTCAGGGTTTTTGACCTGCTCGTTGTACTCTTTTACGTAGTTACGAATTTTTTCGTCTAAAAGTTTGTGTGTACGTGCAGACAACGAAATAGCTTTTCCGTTATACATGCAACGTGCTTCAATTGATTTGTTACGTCTTCTTTTTTTAAAGTTGCTCATCCTTAACATTTCTGGTTTCTCCTTGTTGTGTTCAGATAAAGCAGCTTTTATAGCCTTAACCTTTTCCTTGGAAGGAATCTCAACTATTTTACAGCAATTTTTTTTAGTTCAGAATTCACGGGCGCAGTCGCATCCGTGAACCTAAGTTGCGGCAGTTCTTCCGAAAGCTCACGATAAAAATCCGTAAGCTCGCAAATAAAATCCGCGAGTCTTTTTAAGATACTGTAGTTATTCATATAAAAATTACTCCTTTCGGCAAATGTGCCTACGGAGTATTTTAATACTTTTTTTGACAAGATTTTTAATAACTTTTTTATCGCTAAAAAGTTATTACCTTCATTTTAATTATTCCCCTTTTTCTTTTGTTTTGTTTCCGAAGCGGAAGGTTGCAACGTTGCAAGCGTTTGCAATATAAGTTTTTTACTCATATAGTTTAAACGTCTATAATCTTCAATAATTTTTTGTTCTTCTTTAGAATACGCCGACGGCGCAACTGCTCCGTCGGTCTTTTTTATGCCAAAATCGTCTTCAAGCCCAACAATAAAATCAATTGATACACCAAAATATTTAGCATAACGTGAAATATTTGTTATCGTAGGCTCTCTATCCCCTTTTTCATAACCTACAATAGTAGACTGTCCTATGTTTAGATTCTTAGCAAGTTCGTATTGCGTTAACCCACTATCTATACGTAACTGCTTTAAATTTTCATTTATAACCATTATTTTTTTCTCCATTAAAAAAATTTTATCGCAAATGCGATTTTAATTCTTGACAAATCGCAATCGCGATTATATAATATTATAAAAATCGCAATCGCGATATTTCGTTGGAGCTATTATGAAACCAAACAAAAAAAATATTAAAAAGTCAAACTCTAATAAAAAGCAAAAGTATTCCGACAACGAAAAGCGCGCCTATTGGATAGGTTACGGTGCGGCAATTACCGGAGCCAGCGATTCGAGCGCAAACAGTTTGTTTGACGAGCGACTGGGCTACGGACAACGCAGCGATTTAATTAAGTCTGCCGAAAAAGGTTTTAACGCAGGAAAAAAGAACAGGATTAGCGTACCCTTTGAAAAAGGACACAACCGTTATCCCGTTACACTTAAAGACTCGTTAAAATCAAGAGGTAACAAAAAATGACTGAATTTATAGAATTGCACGTTTTATGGATAGGCGTTATTGAAACGTACCTTATCCGAAAAGAGCACATAAAAGCAGTTACTAAGGATAAAGACGGTATACGCGTTTATTTTACAATCCGTAAAAGATTTTCAAATCTCCGGTACATTACTGTTACCGACGACTACGAATATTTAAAATCTAAACTTTTAAATAGCTAATTCAACTACACTTTAAGCAGTTTATATACCTCCTTAATTATATTTTTCACACCCTTTGAGAGCAAGGGTTACCGCTCTCTCCGTTATTTACCTTGTGCCGTGATTTACTTTCCCCCGATTTTCACGGCATAAGGTATTAACTCTGAATACTTCGTTTATTGCTTTCAAACCTTTTAGGTAAACGATTCTCCTTTGTAGGTAAAGGGTAAAGCGTTACGTCGGTAACAGTAGCAAAGCAAAAAATAAAAAAAAATACTCTATTATAATCGCTTTGCGGTGTGCAACTCACCAAACCGGCACCAACTGCAACCGTAGCAGTTAAAGGCGCATGGCAGTAAACCACTATCGCTTCTAAACGACACGTAAACTGCCCTCTGTGCCAACTTAAACTTAGGTTTTTAGCGGTAAAGAAGAACGTATTTAATTCTGGTACGGGTAAAACCGAGCAATCCGAAACTAAACTTTGCCGCTTAAAATAAAAAACATAAAGAGGAAAAAGAAATGAATTATCACAAACCCGACGTACTTAGCACGTTGCAATCTTATGGACCGGAATATCAACAATTCCGCGAAGCCATAAAAGAAGCCACCGTTGAAGAGTTAGAAAAGGCTTTAACCGTTATATCGCAAAAATCGCGAGTAACGCGTATAACCGCAGAACTTAACCGCCGTAAAAAAGGCAAAGGCGGTGCGCTATGAGCCATTTTAAAGCGATAATTTCCATTGATAAAATAGAACTCCGTCCAGCGTTGGATAACGTTATGGCAATTTGTACGTCGCAAGGTTCGCACGTATTTATCGTAGAAGAGTTACCCACGGAAGAACTTATTAAACTTGCCGCAAGTATCGTAAACGCATACGACGCCGTTTTTAACGAAATACAAGCTCGCACTTCCCTTTCGGATGAAAGCATAAACGACTTAGTCCGTGCCAAAAATAAGCGCGAACCCCGTAAAAACACATCAACAAAAATAAACCGCCCTTTGAGGACAATCATATGACCGCAGGAAAAAGACTACCCCCACTTGAAGGCGAGAATGGGCGATTATATTTTAATTTTAACGTAGGTGCTAAATACGTAGTTTACGAATTGGGCGGCACTACCGTTTTTGAAATTACAAACTGTTACTACAGAAACGGTATCGAGTACTACGATATAACCCGCGACGGCGTATTAAACCGCACCCCGTTTTCCGGTAACCGTTTAAGTTATTTACTCAAATTTAAATGCTTAGAGCAGATTGAACCCGGCACGCCGCAGGAACTGCCGCTATTAATTGACGAAGTTAAACTTTACTACGCAAAAAAATACGACGCGTATAAAACGGCAAAGAACGCAGCGCTTGCTGCTTTAAAAAATACCAAATACGCCGAAGTGGAAAAAGCCGTTAAAGCGCTATACGCGCCTATTGCTTTTGCCGAGCTACAAGGCGACGGTATCCGTGCAAACGAATTACGGGCGCAGCTTAACGCGCTGGAAGAAAAGCGCCTTGAAATACTTAAAAAGACTAAAGTTGATTTAAGCCTATTTGAAGAACGCAAATACAATTGCCAACGTTGCCGCGATTTTGGCACCGTTGACGGTATTATTTGCGACTGCGTTTATTCTAACGTTGACGATATAAAAGCCTTTTCGGCGGCGCAACGAATAGCCGAACGCGCAAAGAGATCGCGCAATTAATATGATTACGACTAAAATACGCCTACACGGCACGGTGGAAGAACTAAGCAGATTAAAGCAATTCTTTTTAACGGCGCCGCAACTTGAAGTTTTATGCGTTTCGGACTTTTACCCGGACAGGGGCGGTTCTAAATATTACCGCTGTTATATGGAAGTACTTTTAAAACCGGAGCAATAAGATGTTTTACTTATTAATCGTCTACCAAACCGACGTTATTTGCTTATACAAAAAAACGTATGCCCGGTTACTTTCGGCAATACGTGCTGCAGAGAGAATCTTTAACCGTACGGACGTAAAAAGCGTATACGTTTCACATTATTAAAACTGTGTTGAAAAACGGGGAAAACCGTATCAACCGTTACGTTACACCGCCGGAAAAGGCGGTTAAACCTTAACCTTACGGCGTTTGCGCCGAGGAAATAATTATTTTAAAGGAGGCTATTATGCCAAACTATTCCAAAAAGAACTCAAAATCCTACATTGTAGGGGTGGTTGCACTCCTCGTCGCGCTTGCGCTCGTATTTACCTACGTGTTTACCTCGATTGGTACCGGTAGTTGGAACCCTGTTGATTGGGTAAAAGACGACCAGCAAGTAGAAGAATTGCCTGACGCAAACGGCGGTACCGTCGTAGACGAAGGCAACGTTACCACGAACGGCGTTGGTTTAAAAATCCGTAAAGTTTCCGCTATGAACGATATGGTTACCGGCGACCCCGTATCTCAAGACCTTGAAGACACCTACGAACTTACCGCAAGCGTAGAACCCGCTGGGGCAAAAGCTACGTACGTATGGAGTATTGCATGGAAGGACGAAGCGTCTGAATTTGCAACTGGTAAAACCGTTACCGACTACGCAACGTTAACCCCCACCGCCGACGGTGCTGCTACCGCTATCTTACAAGGTTTATCCGACTTCGGTGAACAAATTTTAGTTACCGTTTCAACTCAAGAAAACGAGTCTATAAGCGCTACTTGTACCGTTGACTACGCAAAGCGTATCGTAGATTACAAAGTTACTTATAAACAAGCTACCATTTCTGGCTCACCCTTTTACGGCGACCCCGTAGTTTATACTAAAGATAATACCCACGTTGTTTTAGACGGTTCTAAATATTTTGACCTAGAATTTTCTAAGGTTGAGCCCGTTTATTCTAATTATACGATAGACGATACTTTTACGGAAACTTCTTCTTTTACCGCCAATAGTGATATTGCTGAGGGACTTTCCGGAGCAACTGGCGTAACCGTTACTGCAAACAATAAAGATACTGCAACAATGTCTATTTTATCCTATAATGCGTACAGTATACTTAATAATTCTGGCGTGTTTACTGCAAAATCTAGCAACGCTATGGCTTTTGCCAGCGCAGCAAACAACTACTTAGTTAACAATGTTACCACGAACGATATTATGGGTACTTTCAACTTCACGTTAACCGGTACTTATAGCACTTATACTTGCACGTATACGTTTGCCGTTAACTATAGTGGCGTAGATATTTTGCCTACAGCTATAACTGTTAATCCCGGTAGCATTATTCTTTAAGGAGCAATAAAATGACGAGCAAAACTAAAAAATTGCTTGCCACTATAACCTGTTGCGCAATCGGTTTATCCGCTTGCGCCGCAGGACTATTTGCGGCAAGTTTTAAACAAGATAAGCTAATAACAATAAACCGCAACTATAGCAACGGTTTTTCTATCGTTGCTATGGCTGACGAATTAGACGGTACTGCCGCCGCATTACATTCAGAACACGGTCCTATTAGGCGTTTAACGGCTACCACCGAGCTTAACGTTACTTGGGCTGTCGAATGGTTAACGCCTGAAAGTGACTTTGCATTGAATAAAGACGTTGACGATTATATTACAGTTACACCCGTTTCGGAAACCGGACACGTCGTTGACGTTACCTGTTTACAGTCGTTTGAAAACGAAGTTATTAAAATAACAGCAACCGAAGACGGCGGCGCTAAAGCGTACATAACCGCAACGTTTAGCGGCAAACCTCACAATATTGCTATAGTTACTAATATAGAAGAATCCTCAACCGCGGCTGACGGTGCTTTTACCGCTTTGGACGCAAACAGTACCTATACCTTCGATATTAACCTCACCAACAGTTACGGTATTGTCGGCGAACAATATAGCGAGTTTAACGTTGCTGTAGAAGGCTTTGGTTCGTTTATAATGAACGGCTCGACCTATAGCGGACTTACGGGTATGACTACACCTTCTACCGTAACCCTTTCGTACGCAGATAGAGTTTCCGACTTTGTTACGGCGAATGTAGTTAACGGTAAACTCGAAGTTGTAACTAAAACCTCGATTAAAGTTTTTACCTATTCTGAAACCTCTGACGGTACTGACGCAGGCTTAGGCGTACAAACCACCACGTATACTTTTAACTCGTGGGATACTTCTGTCAACGGCGACAAAGCTTGCTACGCTTTAATTAGAGTTACCGAAAAAGTTACTGGCATTACTACGCAATTAAAAGTAATTTTGAGCGGCGACGTTACGCCTTTGGAAGTCGACCAAAGCGAAGTAGATTTTTAATTAATAGAAAAAGCGGAACGGAAAATTTTTCCGCTCCGCTTTAAAGCAGGTTTAATATGAGCAAAAAAACTAATACCAAAAAAAAGACTACCTCCACTAAGACCGGCAAAAAATCCGCCGCCGTAAAAAAATCCGCGCCTACCAATAAGCGTACAACTAAAAAAGCACCGGCAAAACAACAAACTGCGGTGCAAAAAAAAGCGCTTTCTTCGCGTCCGTTCGCTATTGCCGCCGCTATACTGCTTATTTTCTTAATAATTGTAATAATCTTTACTGTTTATTGCGGCAGTAGGGTTAATTACGGCGATTTACAGGCACTTAAATATAACGGCGAAATTTTATCCGACACCTTTGAATTAAACAACGGCACCGTTGCACATATCGAAGTTATTACCGCCGACGGCGAGCCTAAAGATTATAACGTAGAAATTTTACCTAACCCAGAATATAACTTTGAATATTCTGTAGACGGTAAAAACTATCTTTTCAGTCGTGTAGAAGATTTATCAGAAGTCTTTAACGTAGAAATTAATGATAATTATTTTAGCATTTCTGCAAACGGTGGAATTTTAGCGACGCTCTCCGCCCTTCACGGCTCAGATGTTACCACCGACGCTACACTTGAATATAACGATTTTTATATTATGCGCGTCTACTCCGGTGATAGCGAAATATTAGTTAAGTTCAAAGTTTACGTTTACGGCGAATTTCTTATGATACATCCCGACCATATAATTTACTAATATGAAAACAAAAGCTAATTACCAAATGATAATAACGGCTATCATTGCCGCTATTATATTCTTTTTTTCTCTTTATGTACCCAAAGTAAGCGGCGTAACGTACGCCGCCGAAACGGGCAACACCCTTGACCACACCGCGGTATTAAGCGACCTTGACGGCGTTATTTTAGGTGATAAAGAGTTTAACGTTTTGGACTATCCCGCAAACGCTGACGGCTCACCAGAACTTATTAATTTCGTCGAGTACTGCTATTGCTATTACGCAAACGGTATGGACTATTACGCGCTTTACGCCTACGTTTACAACCCGACACAGTTAGATTTTAAAAGCGACGCTCGAAACCAAATACAAATGCGAATCGGCGCCGAAACTAATTTTAGCAAGTATTCGGTTGCTCTTTTAAACTCAAGCCCGGACAAACTCTTTTATAAATTCAAAGTAGTAGTTACCGTTGCCGAGCGTGAACGTATTTTATCCGTTTTAGATAAGGATAGCCGCGTATACGAAATAAGTAGCCTAGAACTCTACGAAAGCGGCGCTAACGCCGTTGATTACCCTACCGAAAAGAAATATACCTACTCAGGCTATGCGGCGAATTTTGGCGCTTTAGGCGACACCGAAAGCACGTTGTCCTGCGACGTTGAATTGCTTAATACTCTACAACTAAAAGTACACCCTACGTTTTACCGTCCCGACGGCACCAACGGCAAAAACGATTATACTCAAGACAGTTTACATAGCGTTTACTTTGCCGTTCCTAAATCCGTTACCGACGTTTACGGCGGTATAACTGCCGTACACGCAACGTGGCTCGACGCCGTTATTGCACCTGCGCTTATTACCGGCAACGAGGACGCCTTTAACACGTTTAGTAACTATCTCGGTCAGCCTGTAAGCGATTATACTAATAACGTCAATTATATGTATGTTGGCGGTGATACTACGCAAACCGAGTACGATAAAACCTACCATTATTACGGGTATCTTTTAAACGACGTTTCCACCTCCGCTACTTCTCACAATTTCCAGTTGGAGCATAAGCACGTTGGAAATATTATAGACGCGTTATACCTTTTATTTTATTCCGGTAACGCAGTTGACAGCGCCGACAATTACACCGTAAAGAGCGAGCAATTAATAAACTCATTTATAGACGGCGCCGACAAATACAGCGGCACGTTAATTAACGGAAAATACCCGGAAGTTATGTTTGAAAGCGTCGCCGACGAATTTACCGAAGTAAACATTACCGCCGACGATAAATACACGCTGACAAGCGAAATAATATCCCGTAATTGGTGGGAAAAATTATGGGGGCTTGACGGTACGGTTAACTCTACCACCTTTGACGGTATTCAAGCGATTTACCCCGTTTCCGACGCCGATTTTTCCAGTTCGGATATAGAAAACGCAAATAACCTTTACGTAAACACCGCCGACTATGCGGCGTTTAAAGCCTTTTACGACGAAAACAAAGCCGACTCTACCGTTTATTTATTTAGATACCAAGTAACCGATTACATTGCTCAAGAAGCAACGTTATACGAATATGAAGTCAACCTTTTATCCGAAAGTATTAACAAAATTGATAGCAACGCGTATTTTGCGCAAGAAACGGTAAATTTAGACTTCGACGTTATTGACGTAACTTGCACTACCGGCGCGACAAATACGGTTATTCCCGTTGCCAACTCACCTGTAGATATATTCCCCGAACTCACTCCGCCCGTTTATACTAATTCGGATTTACTACCTTTTTGGGTATACGCAATTATAATAGGCGTTTGCGTAATTAGTGCAGGCGTTGTTACCGTAAAAGTTACTAACAAGCACCGCCAAAACGAGCAACAACGTCAGATTGCAGCGCTTAACTCAAGGAGAAATAAATGATACAAACCTTTGTAATTTTAGTTATAACCGTACTTATTCGTATAGTATTTGGATTTTTAGAGCCTACGTACGAAGTTTTATCCGAATGGATACCATACGTTAATTGGTTTATCGTTGGGCTTGTTATAGTTTTTGCGTTATTTGTTTTAATTAAAATCATACGCGAAATTTCTAAGCGCAGGTAACGTTACCGGCGCCATCCATTCCACCACACCGCAAAAGGAGCCCGTTATGGCAAAAAATAAAAAGTCTTCCCAAACAAACACAGAGAAGACAATATATCCGACTAAAAATTCCCCTTATTCCATTCCTAAAACTTATGCAAATAGCCCTCCTCCACCTAAACGAAAAAACGTTTCTCAAACTATTCCACTAGGACGTACTATCCAAACTCGCGATGAATATTTAGGTCCAGATAATAAAGATTACCGCAAGCCCGGATATGAAAATAAAGGCTATTACCGTGCCGCAGTAATCGTTGATAGCAACCGTGCAGGAGACTTGGCAGTTGTTAAGTTAACTACTTCTAACAAAGGTAAAACTATTCCTGATAGAACAAAATCAAAATATCGTCCTTTTGTTGAAACAAAAGATGAAGAGGATAACCCTATACGTATAGGAAAGAAGTTTAAAGAGAATCCTCCAAAAAATGACCTATCTAAAAAAGCCGTTTCGGAAATAAAGAGAAGAACATTTAGAAAATCTTCTGAGGCGAAAGATAACAGGGATAAAGTCCGAGAGTTAAAAAATAGACCAAAAAAATAACACGGGAAATTACTTCCCGTGTTGGCACACAAATTGTGCATTAACCGTCTTATAAAGCCCTAAAGGCTTATGCGCATTTATAGTATATGATTTTTTAACTAAAAAGTCAATAGTTTAAAGCAAAATTTTTTAAAGGAGCAATAAAAATGGCAAATTCCAAGCAAAAAACCACTTCAAAATCCAAAACTACGGCAAAAGCAAAAGGCAAGTCCTACCGCGAACCCAACAACCGTTTTAACGGCGCCGACGATATTTATTTAACTAAAAACAAAATAGCCGTTACTACCGTTAAAACCGAACGTAGAAACAACGTTAACGAAACGGTTGTAAAAACGCGTTATTACAATCAAAACGACGAAAATTTCCGCGCTTTAAAAAAGCAGGGTAGCGCCGTACGTATTGGAAGAAAGGGAACTAAATTTAAAACTCTATGACAAAAAACAAAATACATACGGATAAATGGTTTGCAAAACAAAACGCGCGTTTAGAAGAGCCTATTAAAAATACCAAACGCTATTACTATCTGCGCGCAATACTATGCTTTTGCACTTTTATACTAATTCCCCGCGGAATATACCTTATTCAACAGGTAAGAAAGCACGTTAAAATCTATGAAGAACAAGCCGCAACCTACTTGGATAAAGGTCGTACTATAACAATGGACGGCGCGCCGGGCACGGGTAAAACGTTCACTGGCTCGAATATGGCTTATAACCTTGCGCTTTGGCGCTGGGAAGAATTAAAAGCCGAATACTTTACCCAACGTACAATGGTTACGCAATGGGTTAAAGAACTTAACACGGACAAGTTAAACGCATTTGAGAAATTAGAAGAAAGTTATATCTTTTTTGCCGAGCGCGAACAAGATTTTATCCCCTGCCTTATATCTACTATACCTTTGCGCGAATATGGCACTAACCGTATGAGTTACAAACTACCCCCGGAAGTATTTTTACAAATTAAACGTTGCCCGGAATACGTGGTGTTATTCAACGACGAAAGCGGTATGTTATTCGGCGGAGAAACCTCTAAAACGGAAAACAACGACTTAAAAGATTTTTGGCGTTTTATTCGCCATATGCTTGACGCTATGAGCGTTAACACTAACCAAGACGGTAGCCAAAACGGCATTTATATGCGCCGTTCTACCGACTACGTTAACCATATGTACGGACAAGAATCAATATTGCATCCGGAAAGACTATTTAAACGTTACGAACGTAAAAAACGTAGATATTTTAAAAGGCTTTACAAGGGTAAATTAAGCGAAGAAGAGCAAATTTATCAAGGTCAAAAGCTGTATTATACGCTTAAATATATTAAAACAATAGGATTTAGAGCCGTTTATCACCGTTTAACGTTATCTAACGGCATGCCTGTAGGTGATATGGAAGCATATATTTTGCCCGCAATTGGTGGCGTAGAATACGACGATAGAGCCTACCGTAATTATTATAAACCAAAAGACCAAGAAATTGCTTTGGAAGGTTGGGAAACGCTTGTTCTCGACGAAATCGACCGCGTGGCAATCGACAAGGCAATTAAAAACGGCGCCGACTAAAAGTCTGCGTATTCCTTTATTAGCAAAATAAAGGTACGTATACAGCGCAAACATTGTCAAAATTTCCGACTTCGGTAACGAACCGTAAGGCAAAAGCCCCCTCATTTTTGAGGGTGGCTTTCGGTCGGAAATTGTTTGCGCGTCTGCAACCGATCACCCACTAATGCACACACCGTGTGCGTTCCGTCCGCCGACGGCGGGCGAAATAAATATTACCGCATTACTTCTGCAAAAATGCCGTTTGTCGGTATTTTTGCAGTTGTCCCCATCCAAATACGCGACGGGGCGAAAAATGGGCTAAAACTCAACGCGCCGGGAGATAAAATGAAACAGTCTGACGTTATAAAAAGTATAGGTTACGACCAACAGGAGATTATAAACAATATCTTAGACCTTTACAATTCGGGCAACCCTATCGATTTTGACCCCTGCTATAACGTTGGCGGCTTTTACCGTAACAACGTCGTTAAGCGGCCAGAGATTATCAGCGATATAAACCCGCAACTACCAGGAGTCAAAAAATACGACGTGCGTGAACTGCCTTTTAACGAAGCGTTTAGTTGCATTATATTCGACCCTCCTTTTATCGTAAGTGGTGGCAACTGCAAAATGGCTAAACTTTATGGTTCGTTCTCAAAAGTAGATGAACTGCGGCTATTTTATAAACAATCTTTTATCTCGCTGCAGCGAGCACTAAAACGTAAAGGTATTTTAATAGTAAAATGCCAAGACTTCGTAAACGGGCGCAAAAACTATATTTTTGTAAACGAAATAATCTCATTGGCCCGAGATATGAATTTCAAAGTTTTAGACCTCTTTATACTTCTTTCTAAAACCCGTCCTATTAAAATTACAAGCCAACAACACGCGAGAAAATACCATTCCTATTTCCTCGTTTTAAAAAAGTAACTACCGCAACAATTTAAAGGGAAAAAATGGAAATCAACTACAAAGCACTCACCGAGCGGCTATCCGCGCGCGACAAGCGCGTAGAACTCGTCAACTTCATATACGCGACGCAAGGTTGTGAGTTGCGCCGGCTTAACTACGGCGCGGCGGCTGAAGCGCTGCACGTTGATTGGAAAACCGTTTCCCGCTACTGCACGCAACTTGCTCAAATGCACGTTATCTCTTTTATTGGCGACCAACTTAAACTTAACGACGAAATTTTACAACCAGCAAATTAAGAAGGTATAACTATGAAGGCTTGCGCAACGACAAAGCAACCGTTCGATTTCGAGAAGATTCCGAACCGAAAATTTAATAATATACGTATACCGCGCAACGCTTTTGGCGACGTTAAAACCGAACGCGACTTTACGCTTGCCGAAACGCTTATTTTAGGCGAAGTCTTTACCTACGCCGAAAAAGACGCCGTTTTATCGCGCACGTACAAAAAGTTAAGCCAAGAACTTAACGTTGCGCCCTCTACTCTGTCTATAGGCTTTAACCGTTTAAAAGATAAAGGCGTTATCTCTTCCCCCGCTCAAAGTTGTTACATATATAAAGGCAAAACGACGTCGTTTAAAAACGGTATCTTCGAAGGTACTAAATTCTTCTTTTGTTCTGAAATACTTTATAACGAAACGTTTAATATCCGCGGTAATATCCGCCATTTAACCAAAAGCGAAGTGCTTATAGCCTCGCTTATCTTGACGTTGGCGTTGAAGCACAACAACCCTGCGGTTAAACTCGGACTTCGCGACGTTGAACGCGAACTCGACGTTTGCACTAAAACTGCGGTAACGTCTATACAAAACCTTATTAAATCCGGCTTAGTTTCGCGACCTATTCAAGACGTAGGCACCAACAGGCATAAAAAGTCTACTTACCATTTAAACGGTGAGTTTTATAGGCACGTTAAAAAATGGTTACATAAAAAAGCCGGCAACGTTACTTCTGAAAGCAAGCCCACTACTCCCAAAGCGGAGTATAAACCTTATACGGTTCTGCAGCAGAACTATTCGAGCGCGCGCAAACGTTGGCTTAGCGAACGTCGCGCGGCTGCCGAAGCAAAAGCCGACAAAAACTATAGCCGAGCTTGCGCCGATGCAGAGTTTAAGACTGCCGAAAACAACGTGCGCGCGCTGGCGCCAAAGATTGCATTTGCCGAAGTATACAACTCCCCCGAACTTACTAACCTCAAGCAAGAATTAGCGCTTAAAGAAAAACAACGTGCACGAGCCTTAAAACGATTAGGGCTTAAACCCGTAGACTTTATACCTAAATACTACTGCAAAAACTGTAACGACACCGGCGACGACGCAAACGGTAAGCCCTGCGACTGTTACGAACGGTTTTTGCGGAAAGGGGTGTAAAATGGTAACTGTAGGCGAACTGAATATAAAAATTTAAAAGCGTAGCCAAGGCTGCGCTTATAGTCGTTATAAAAATGCAACCGTTCGGTTAAAAGCCGGGCGGTTTTTTCTTTGGCGCTAAACTTGTGGATTTTTCAAAAAATCACGTTTGAATTTTCCAGCGGTTACGTTCTTAAATTTCAAGCGGTAAACTCCCTCGCGCGACCTTATTATTATAATTCTCTAAAACTAAAACTATTAAAGCCGGCTACGGCTGTAGCACCAACGCCTACGCCGGCGATAGATTCAAGCGGTGTGCGCCTACGGCTTATTATGGGCGTTCCGCCCGGGAAGATTAAGCGGCGTTTATTCTATGCGCGAGAACTCACGCAAACGCGTGTGCGCAAGCAAGCGGTTATATTTATAAGAATGCGCGACCAACGTCGCGCGGTATGCTAAAAAGGTGAGATTGTATTAATCCTTGCGCCGCTCTTTGTATTAAACCTTATAAGAGCGTAATAAAAAAACGCCCTACCTTGGGCAGAGCATCTAAAAAAAAATAAATAAAAAGTTGGGTTTTAAGATTGGGCAGCTACAAAAAACTACTTTATAAGGTAATAATTATAACAAAATAGGCACTTTTCTCGCGAAAAATGCCTATTTCTTGGTGGGAGGAGGTGGATTCGAACCACCGAAGTCGGAGAC
>JAGAMH010000115.1 GCA_017624815.1 Clostridia bacterium | reverse complement strand
TTTAAAAGTTCATAATAGCTTTTACTTCCGCCCGCGTTGCAAAGCGCGGTGTAATCTGCCCACGCAGCCTTTTTATCCCTTTTGCTCTTGCCGTAATATTCAAACGCTCCCATTTGTGCCAACGCGTAGTCTACGTAGTAGAACGGGTATAAGAATATGTGTTGCTTTTGCATCCAGAATCCGCCTTCTTCTAAAAATTCTACGCCGTCGTATTTACGCCAAGGCATGTATACTTTTTCTAAATTTTTCCAAACGGTTCTTCTTTCCTTTGCCGACATTGAAGGATTTTTAAATACTTCGTGTTGGAAGTGGTCTACAAGGCATAAATAGGGAACGACCTGAACTGCTTCGGATAAGTGGGTATAGCGGTATTTATCGGCGTTTTTACCAAAGAACTTTTCCATCCAAGGATAGGTAAAATGCTCCATACTCATAGAGTGAATTTCGCTTATTTCGTTGGTTGACCACACTTGCGAAGAGAGCGCAACGTTTTTAGCCGCACTATAAGCTTGGAAGGCGTGCCCTGCTTCGTGCGTTAATACGTCTACGTCGGCGGAAGTGCCGTTAAAGTTGGAAAAGATGAAAGGCGCTTTATATTTATCTAAAAAGGTGCAATAGCCGCCCATGTGTTTGTTGGGTTTGGTTTCCAAATCGAAAAGCTCGTTTTGCACCATAAAATTAAAGAACTCGCCCGTTTCTTTTGAAAGTTCGCCATACATTTCTTTGGCACAGTTTACAAGGTAATCTTTATCTCCGATAGGCGTTGCGTTACCTTCGGGGAAACAGAGTGATTCGTCGTAGTAATAAAGCGTATCAACGCCCAAGCGGTTGCGCTGTTTTTCGTATAAAGCAGTTGCTGCGGGAACGACTTCTTCCACCACTTGTTTGCGGAAATTTGCAACGTCTTCCGCGGTGTAATAATAATGCCCGTTAGAAAGATAAGCCATTTCTACAAAGTTGTTAAAGCCCAACTTTTTAGCCATTTCCACACGCAATTCGCAAAGGCGTGAATATATTGAATCTAACTTATCAGATATGCTTTTATAGAGCGTTGCCCACGCAATATAAGCCGATTTACGCACCGTTCTGTCCGTGGATTGCATGTGCTTTAAAAGGCCGTAGAAATTGCATTCTTCGCCCATAAATTCTATTTTTGCGGTAGCCGTAACCTTACTGTATTCTTGGCAAAGCTGACTTTCTTCTACCTGCAAGGGAATAATACTTTCGTCTGCAAGTTTTTGCTGCGCTTCTATTCCCTTAATCATATCCGAGCCGAATTCCCTTTCAAAGTCGGCTTTAAAGGGCGACGACAATAAAAGTTCGCCCGCCTCTTTATTTATTAAATTGAGTTTAGGAAGTTCTTCGTAAAAGAAATTCATTTCATCTTCGTAAAACTTATCGGACGTATCTATAGTATTTCTAATAGACGCCACGCAATACATAGTTGAAAGCTCTTCGCCCGCCTTTTCGTTTTGTAAAAACAGTTCTTTTGCCTCGCTATAAGTTTTAGCGTTTTTAAAAGCTTGCATAAAGTCTTTTACGTCGGCTTTTGCCTTTTCAAAATTGGGGCGCTTATATTCTATTTGACTAAATTTTATCATTTTTTCCTCTCACGTTATTTATTTCATCCAATAGTATACCCCAACTAACTAAAAAAATCAACCCCTAATTTAATGTTGAGGTTGATTTATTTTATTATTTAATTTTAAATAAATTTATCGTGCTTAATTTTATTCTTTAATTTTAGGCAAGCCGATTAAACCTTTTTGTAAGTCTTCTTCGCTGGGTACGTAGTCTTGCATTTTTCCATCGTGGAATTTTTCATACGCAACCATATCGAAATAGCCCGTGCCCGTCAAACCGAATACTATAGTTTTTTCTTCGCCCGTTTCTTTGCACTTTAACGCTTCGTCTATGGCAACGCGTATTGCGTGTGAAGATTCGGGGGCAGGTAAAATTCCTTCTATTCTTGCAAACTGTTCGGCGGCTTTAAAAACTTCGGTTTGCTCTACTGCTCTCGCTTCCATAAGTCCTTGGTGGTAAAGTTCTGAAAGGGTGGTCGTCATACCGTGGTATCTAAGTCCGCCGGCGTGGTTGGCTGAAGGAATAAAGCCCGAGCCTAAAGTGTACATTTTAGCAAGCGGACATACTTTACCCGTATCGCAATAGTCGTAAGCGTAAACGCCGCGAGTAAGCGTGGGGCAAGAAGCAGGCTCTACCGCAATAAATTTATAATCGGCTTTACCTTGCAATTTTTCCGCCATAAAGGGCGCAATAAGTCCGCCCAAGTTTGAACCGCCGCCCGCACAGCCTATAATAATATCTGCCTTTACGCCGTATTTATCTAACGCCGCCTTGGTTTCTAACCCTATAACCGACTGGTGCAATAGCACTTGATTTAAAACGCTGCCTAAAACGTAGCGATAGCCTTCTTTTGAAAGCGACGCTTCTACCGCCTCGGATATGGCGCAACCTAGAGAGCCGCTAGTGCCGGGGAATTGCTGTAAAATTCTTTTACCGACCTCGGTAGTGTTGGAAGGCGACGGCGTTACCTTTGCGCCGTAAGTACGCATAACTTCGCGACGGAAGGGCTTTTGTTCGTAGGAAACTTTAACCATATAAACGTTGCAATCCAACCCAAAATAGGAGCACGCCATTGAAAGGGCAGTTCCCCATTGACCTGCGCCCGTTTCGGTAGTAACGCCCGTCAATCCCTGTTTTTTTGCGTAATAGGCTTGCGCTATTGCCGAGTTTAGCTTGTGCGAACCCGACGTATTATTACCTTCGAATTTATAATAAATTTTTGCGGGGGTATTAAGCTGCTTTTCTAGGCAGTACGCGCGTATTAAGGGTGCGGGACGGTACATTTTGTAAAAGTCCCTAATTTCCGTTGGTATGGGAATATAGGGCGAATAATCGTCTAATTCCTGCTTTACTAACTCGTTGCAAAATACTTGCGAAAGTTCTTCTTCCGTCATAGGTTTTTGCGTTTGCGGATTAAGTAGGGGCGCGGGCTTTTTATCCATAAACGCGCGCAAATTTATCCAGTTTTTGGGTAATTCTTCTTCGCTTAAATATATTTTATAAGGTATTTCCGTTTTCATAATAAATTCTCCTTTATATTTTTTTGACGCCGTTATATAAAAACACGCCATCGGAAAATTATTTTTTCGTTCATAAATACTCCTTTAAGCTGGTAACAAAAAGCCCGAAGCGCAATTATATTACGCTTCGGGACGATATTACTACCGTGGTGCCACCCAACTTTACGGCAAAAGCCGCCTTAATTGCAGGTACTTATATACCCTCTTTCTATAACGGGAAAGCCCCGTCGAACGCTACGCAATATAAAAATACCTTCACGCCCGCTCTCAGTAACCCATTGGTTTGCCGCCGCAACTTTTTTACACCGACCAAAAGCTCTCTTAATACGGGGTGGCAAATTACTATTTTACTTCAACGATTTAAAGTATTAAATTTACTATAGTATAATATACGCGGCGGCGTTTGTCAAGCGTTATTTTAAAAAAAGTTCCAACGCGCTTTCCGTTGGAACTTTTATATTATTCTTCTTCGTCTTTTATCGTTTTAATTATTTTAAGTTCTACTATTCTTCTAAAGTCCGTTTTAGTTACTTCTATTTCAAGATTTTCAAAGCTTACCCTATCGCCTTCGGAGGGAACTTTACCTAAAAGGTCTATTACCCAACCGCCCACGGTGGTGGAATCGGAATCGAGTTCTAAGTCGAAAATATCTTCGAAATAGTTTACCGAAGTTGAACCGTTTACTTTATATTCGTTTTCAGAAATTTCAACGACGTCGGAGCTAACCTCGTCGTGTTCGTCCCAAATTTCGCCAACGAGCTCTTCTAAAATATCTTCCATGGTAATTATACCAACCGTATCGCCAAACTCGCCCGAAACGATTGCCATGTGCGATTTCGCCTTTTGAAGCTGTTGTAATACCGCGCTTATTTTAGTGGTTTCAACAACGAATACTGCCGGCTTAATTAAGCTAATTAAGTTAAATTCTTCGTCGTCTTTATGCTTAATGAAGTCCTTTTCGTGAATAACGCCCACGACGTTATCTATGGTGGAGTTATATACGGGGAAACGCGAATAGCCCGTTTCGGTAAAAAGTGAAGATAAAAGCTCGCTCGTGGCGGTATCTTCTACGGCAACTACGTCTATACGGGGGATTAAAATATCCCTTACTTCTAAGTCGTTAAATTCTATTGCGCTTTTAATAAGCTCGCTTTCTTGCGCGTTTAAACCGCCTTCCTGTTCGGCTTCGTCTACCAACGTTATAAGCTCTTCGTCCGTTATAACGGCTTCTTCTTTGTTTTTAAATACCTTACTAAGAAGCTTTTTCCATAACCCAAAAATAAAGGTAAAAGGCGTAAATATAAGCATTATAGCGTTTATTATAGGCGCAGAGAAAAAGGCGAACTTTTCGGGGAATTCCTTTGCCAGCGTTTTAGGCGTTATTTCGCCGAAAATTAATACCACCACCGTTATTACCACGGTAGAGATCGTAGAGCCTAAACTTTGGTCGCCTTTAAGCCACTCGATAAAAAGCAGCGTACCGATAGACGAAAGCGTTATATTTACGATATTATTGCCTATTAATATGGTAGAAAGCAATTTATCGTAGCCGTCGACAAGCCTTAACACGAGTTTAGCGCGTTTATTGCCGTCGTCTGCCTTTGTTTTTATTCTTAATTTGTTAAGCGTTGTAAACACCGTTTCCGTTGCGGAAAAATATCCTGATAGTATTAAACATACTATACATATAACTATTAATATAGTTTGAGTTGTTGCGTCCATTTTATATAATATCCTCCGATTGCGTAAAATTTAAAAGTGAATTTGCCTTTAAATTAAAGGTCGGCGGACAGGATAAAACTGCGCTTAACTTTACTTTACCCAAAAACTTTTTTAGGTAATAACTTGGTTGCGACGGGTCGCTCATAATCTCCTCTTTATAAAAATATTATTAAACGAAGTATGCGCTTTTTTACGCTATACTACGCCTTGTTGAAAATTATTGTATCATATTTTTACTTTATTTGCAATAGATTTATCACTTATATATAAAAAAAGGCGCGGCAGCAAAAATAAAGCCCCGCTCGCGCAGAAATTATTTCAGTAAATATAGGTGTTGCGATTTTACGTAGAAAAAGCAAACCGAATAAAAACTCCGTTTCTTAGAAAAAACACGTCGAATAAAACTCCGATAAATAGAAAAAGCCGCACCAAACAAAAGCTCCGACACATAGAAAAAACACGACGGACAAGTAAAAAAGTGCGGTTACCCAGTAAGGCTCCCTTGTGTAAAGG
>JAGAMH010000114.1 GCA_017624815.1 Clostridia bacterium | reverse complement strand
TACCAATAAATACGGCTTCGTAGCCCATTTCAAATAATTCGTCTATTGTAAGAGTTTTGCCTATAACGACGTTAGTTTGTACTTCTACACCGTATTTTTTAAGTGTATCAACTTCTTTTTTAACTATATCTTTAGGAAGTCGGAATTCGGGTATTCCATAAACGAGAACACCGCCTACTAAGTGTAAAGCCTCAAAAATAGTAACGCTATATCCTTTTTTAGCTAAATCTCCAGCGCAAGTAAGCCCCGAAGGTCCTGAGCCTATTACTGCAACTTTTCGTCCGTTTTTTTCTGGAAGATTAATTTCGCCATTAAAATTATTGTTATGATAGTCGGCAACGAAACGTTCTAATCTGCCGATTCCAACTGGTTCAAATTTAATTCCAAGAGTGCATTTGCTTTCACATTGCGATTCTTGGGGGCAAACTCGACCGCAAACGGCAGGAAGCGACGAGCTTTGGGAAATAATTTGATATGCTCCTTCAAAGTCCCCTTGCTTGATTTTTGAAATAAAGTCGGGGATTTGAATATTTACGGGGCAACCGTTTACGCAAGGTTGATTTTTGCAATTTAAACATCTATTAGCTTCTGCTATAGCAATTTCTTTATTATATCCTAATGCTACTTCTTTAAAATTACGAGCTCTTACTTTAGCGTCTTGAACGGGCATTTCATTTTTCTTAGGATTAATTGCCATTATTTTACCTCCTTTTTAAAGAGATTACAATGGGTTTCTCTTGCTTTTTGTTCAAATTCAAAATAACTTCTCGATCTATCAATAGCCTCGTCAAAATCCACCTCAAATCCGTTAAAATCAGGTCCATCAACGCAAGCAAATTTCGTTTGACCGCCAACGGTTAAACGGCAACCGCCACACATACCCGTTCCGTCTATCATTATGGGGTTCATTGAAACCGTGGTAGGAACGTTATAAGGCTTTGTAGTTGCAACTACGAATTTCATCATAATAAGTGGGCCGATTGCTATAACTTCGTCGTATTTTTCACCACTTTCTATTGCTTCTTTTAACGGCGTGGTTACAACTCCTTGTCTACCGTATGAACCATCATCCGTAATTATTGTAAGCTTATCAGAACAAGCGGTAAATTCTTTTTCCAAAATAAGTAAATCTTTATTTCTAAATCCTATAATAGAGTGCACTTCACAACCTTGTTCATGAAGTTTTTGAGCTACGGGAAGAGCAATGGCGCAACCTACGCCACCGCCAACTATACAAACTTTTTTAAGACCTTCCGTTTTAGTTGCACACCCTAACGGACCGCAAAAATCTGATATATATTCCCCTTCGTTTTTGGTGTTCAAAAGCATAGTAGTTCTACCAACTACTTGAAAAATTATTTTAACCGTGCCGTTTTCTCTATCGTAGCCCGCAACGGTTAAGGGAATTCTTTCTCCGTTTTCGTCTACACGGAGAATAATAAATTGCCCTGCTTGGGCTTTGTTTGCAACGAGTGGTGCGTAAATATCCATCATAGTTACGGTTGGATTAAGAACGCGTTTATTAACGATTTTGTACATATTACTCCCTACCTTACTACCTTAGTCACGTATTTTATTAAATATATGGGAAAAGGTGAATTATATTCCTTGTCAAACCGTACTTCTCTTACTACGCCTTCTTGGGTATTATTATGCCTGCCCAAGGGGGCAATAACTTTATCTCCCACTTTTACGCTACTATCTTTACATACGTACCAATATTTAATTCCAACAACGTTTGGGTCGTTTATAAATTCAACCGAAACGAAACAAAGTAAAGTATCCATAAATTTAAAATATTATATCACTATCTTAAATAAATATCAACAAAACAAGGCTTGCAAATTAATGCAAGCCTTGTAATTATTAGAAATTATTCGTATTCAACTACGTCGATCCATTTTCTTAAGAATTCATCTTCTTCTGCTTTTGCTTTAGTAAGTCTTGAAGCAGCTACTATAGGAATCCATTTTTGAACGTATTGTTTTGCGGTATCGCTCTTTTTGCAGTAAAGGTTTAAATACTTTTCAGCAAGTTCTTCTTTTCCGTATAAGTAGAATAAAAGATAAGTTCTTGCAACGTCTGCCGAAGAGTTACCTTGCGTTGCGTGCGACCAGTCGATTATATAAGGAGTACCGTCGTTTGCAATAATAATGTTGCTGGGGTTAAAGTCGCCGTGGCAAAGATTTAAGTGCTTAGGAAGTGAATCAAGTCTGGTATGAAGTTCATACTTTGTAGTAGCGTCTAATTTTGCAATTTTAATTCTGTTGTTCATTTTATCCTTAAGCTTGTTGAGCATAGGAACTTTTTTGGAAAGAACGGTTCTTTGTAAATCAATGAATAAATTTAAATATTCGTCTTCCTTTTCGGGATATGCAGCCATAAGTTCTGCCAAGGTTTTACCTTCGATATGGCTCATAACAATCGACCATTTTCCGTCAACTACTTGAACAGCCTCAATTCTAGGGATGTTAAGGTCAGTTTCTTCTACTCTTGCTTGGTTTAAAGCTT
>JAGAMH010000113.1 GCA_017624815.1 Clostridia bacterium | reverse complement strand
GAAAGACGACGTTATAAAATGTTTTAATAAAACAGACGTTTTCCCCTTTTTACCCGATTATGAAAATATTTATATAGTAGGCAATATTTTTATTACCGCCTCTAACTTAAATGCATTAAGGCGAAAAGTTTACGGAGTTTTATTTAATGTTATTACAAACCGCGGTAGGGTTGAAATTCACCCTAAATTTAATATTCCAGTTAATATAAACGTTAATAATAACAAAAAAGCAGTTATCGCAACGTCTTTTAATAGTATTATGTTAGACATAATCGTGCTAAAACCCAATGACTACTGCCAAAATTTTAACGAATTTGATAACTTTAAAGGTGAAAAATTTATATATCTTCCGCCCTATTTAAGCGGAGAGCAAATAAATTATATTTTGCCTTTTATAGATAAATTTGACGGAATTTATTGCGATGGGTATTACGGTCTTTATCTTTCAAATAAACTAGGAAAAAGTTTTTTTGCTGGAACAGGTTTCAATTTATCAAACACCGTTTCACAATCTCAATTAAATTGTAAATACGTTTGTTTATCTAAAGAATTAACTTACCAAGAAATTAAACCGCTTATAGCAAACAATACTTTTTATTTAACGGCGGGTAACGTTAAAGTTATGGACTTAATTTATTGCCCGTTTGAAAAAACTTGTAGCGTATGCGATAAACTAAACGCGTATGAAATGACTGATGAAAATGGAAGAGTATTCCCGTTAAGGAGATATAATTGTACTCAATGTTTATTTGAAGTTTATAATTGTGCTGATTTAATTACTGAAAATAACGCAACGGGAAAACTTTACGATTTTACACTTTTAAATAATCCTAATGAATTATTAAAGTTTGCGGAAAGTAATCAATTAAAAACTAAATTTAATAGCTATACGAAAGGGCACGGATTTAATCCTATATTATAATTATGAATTTAAATTGTATTGAAAAATTAGAACTTAATAAAATTTTATCGTCGTGTAGCGCCTATGCAACTTTAGAAGGCACTAAAATTAATCTTTGCAATTTGTTGCCGTCTTGTGATTTGGAAGAAGTAATTAAAAGACTTAATTTTACCGAAGAAGCCGATAATCTTTTGTATAAATACGGAGTTGGTAAGGTGGAATATTTTGGTGACGTTAGTGAACTTTTAATAAGAGCGTCCAAAGGTTCAGCTTTATCATGCGGTGAGCTTTTAGAAGTTAATAGCTTATTGCGCTCTTCAAGAATTGCCTTTACCAGTATTGATAAAATTACCGACGATAGTATTTCAGGATTTAAGAATTTAATTAAAAATTTACATTTTGATAAGGTTTTAGAAGAAGACATAGAAGATAAAATAATATCTTTTGATAAAGTAAGCGATTTTGCCAGCGATAGATTATATTCTATAAGGTCTAAAATTAAATCCTTAAACGAAAAAATACGTTCAAGCCTATCTGAGTACGTAACGGGTGCAACTTCACAATATTTGCAAGACCGCGTAATTACAATGCGTAACGATAGGTACGTAATTCCCGTTAAAGCAGAGCACAAAAATAAAGTTCGAGGATTTATCCACGATAGGTCGCATACAGGTTCAACGTTCTTTATTGAACCTGAATACGTTTTAGAACTTAACAACGAGTTAATTGCTCTATCAATAGATGAAAAAGAAGAAATAGAAGCTATTTTAAAAGCATTATCAAATAGGGTTGGCGCAATGTCGGAAAAACTTGCCGCCAACACAGCCGTCCTTAGCGAAATTGACGCATACTTTTCAATAGCTGAATATTGCTATTACAAAAAAGCAACTAAACCTTTCGTTAATAAAAAGGGTTATATTAATATTATTAAAGGTAGACACCCTTTAATTAATGCCGAAACGGTTGTTCCAGTATCTGTTGAACTTGGTAAAAATTATAACTTTTTATTAATTAGCGGAGCAAATACCGGTGGTAAAACAGTTACTTTAAAAATGTGTGGACTTTTTTGCTTAATGGCAGCTTGCGGTATATTTATTCCCGCCGCATCAGGCAGTTCCGTAGCCGTATTTGATAATATATACTGTGATTTAGGTGATAGTCAAAGTATTGAAGAAAGTCTTTCAACCTTTTCTTCTCACGTAACTACTATAAAATATATATGTGATAACGTTGATAAAAACAGTTTAGTTTTAATGGATGAACCGGGTGGAGGAACAAACCCCGACGAAGGTCAAGCTTTGGCAAAAGCCATAGTGGAATATTTGCTTTCGTCCGATTGTAAGGGTATTGTTACAACGCACTATACTCCGCTTAAAGAGTTTGCATATAGCGTAAACGGCATTGAAAACGCTAGCATGGAATTTGATTCAAGCACGTTAAAACCATTATATAGAATTAAAATAGGCTTGCCCGGCGCAAGTAATGCAATTGCAATTTCAAGAAGATTAGGTTTAAAAGAAGAAGTGTTGGAAAAAGCTTTATCCTATCTTTCAGAAGGTGGACGCAACTTTGAAAATATTGTTCGCCAAGCCGAAGATAGCAGAGTTGAAGCGGAAAACGCTTTACGCCAAGCCGAAGAAATGAAGCGTGAATGGCAAAAAAAATTAAATGAAATTAATCTAAAAATTGAAAGCGTTAATAAAGAAAAAGAAAAAATTAATAAAACTGCACGTGCTGAAAGCCGAAGAATTATTTCCGAAAAAACGGGCAGAGCTGAAGAGCTTTTGCAAGAGATTGAAGCTATATTTAAAAAGGAAGAGATATCTGAAGCTGAGCTTATTCGCGCAAGAACTCTTAAAAACAAATTAAAAAATTCGGCGTTCGTTGAAGACGAGGTAAAAAAACAAATTACCGATTATAAACAAGCAACGAAAGATAATATTAAAGAAGGCGTTGAAGTATTTGTAAAACCTATGCAAAGCAACGGAAGAGTATTATCTTTTAACTCAAGTAAAGGCGAAGCCGAGGTTTTGTGCGGCAGTATGAAACTTAGGTTAAAGCTTAAAGATTTGCAGTTAATTGGTGAACAAAAAAACGTTCAGCAAAATGTTAAAATAATTAAAAACGTTGTAAATACCGCACCCCTTTTAGAAATTAACGTATTAGGTTTAACTGTAGAAGAAGCGCTTTACGAGGTTGATAACTTTATAGACAAAGCCGTTATCGATAATTTAGAAGAAATTAAAGTTATTCACGGGGTTGGCACCGGAAAACTTAAAAATGCAATAGCGCAACGACTTAAAAGACATAAAAATGTAGAAAGTTTTAGGCTTGGAAAATACGGAGAAGGCGAATCGGGCGTAACTATTATAAAACTAAAATAATAAACTAGGGCACTCTTTAATAAAATATAATACTATTTTATTTTAGGGGCAAACTATTGAAAAAGGTTTTTATTTCAGTTTTTACAAACGTTATAATTTGTGTGGCTATATTAATTTCTACTTTCGTTGGATTTTATCCACCTACAGCAACGGAAGTTTCTAAAGATATAAATAACGTTTTTTACCGTGGAAAAGGCGCGAATAATTGCGTTAGCTTAATGTTTAACGTTTATCAAAATACCGAAAACGTATATAAAATTTTAGAGATATTAAAAGAAAACGGATCAACGGCAACCTTTTTTATAGGTGGAAGTTGGGCGGATGATAACGTTGATTGTGTTAGGTCAATATATAATAACGGTTTTGAAATTGCGAGCCACGGATATTTTCATAAAGACCACGAAAAACTTAATTTAAAACAAAATACTGAAGAAATTTTGCCAAGCGTTAAACTTTTAAATATGATTTGCAATACCGAAATTGAACTTTTCGCACCGCCGTCTGGGGCATTTTCGCAAAAAACAGCCACCGCTTGCGCATCACTTAATTTAAAGCTTATAATGTGGAGTAGGGACACTATTGATTGGCGTGATCAAAATGAAAAATTAATTTATGAGCGCGCCACAAAAGATTTAACGAGTGGTGAATTTATCTTAATGCACCCAACCGACTGCACGGTAAAGACTTTACCCAAAATTTTAAACTATATAAAAGAAAACGGATTTATAACCGAAACGGTTAGTATAAATTTAGGAGAATAATGGTACATTTAAAAACTTTAGATAACGGAATTAGATTAATCGTTAAAGAAATGCCTGGGCTTATGTCTGTTACTATGGGTATATTAGTTAAAACGGGCGCTTATTTAGAAACCGACGCTGAAGACGGAATTTCCCATTTTATAGAACATATGATGTTCAAAGGCACTAAAAAGCGTACAGCGTTTATGATTTCTGACGAAATGGATAGAATAGGTGCTCAAATGAACGCTTTTACGGGTAAAGATTTAACTTGCTATTATGCAAAATCAACCACGTCGCACGCAAAAGAAGCTTTTGAAATTTTATCAGATTTAT
>JAGAMH010000112.1 GCA_017624815.1 Clostridia bacterium | reverse complement strand
GATACAATATGATACAATAAGATACAAATTGATACGGAGGTGCGTATGACATTTGCAGATAAGGTAAAAACTGCTAGGGCAAAATTAATGATAAGCCAAGAAGAATTTGCCAAACTACTAGGTGTTAGCAGAATTACAGTACGTTGACGTGGAGGAATTATGATTAAACTGCGTTTGCACGGTCTTTTTGAAGATATAGAAAAAGTTATAAATTTTTTAGAATCGCGTTCGGAAATACGCGTACTTTGCGCGTCGGCGCCATACGCCGACGGCGGAAAAAGTAAATACGTTCGCGTTTACGTGGATATAGAATACGATACAAACGCCCGGGGCGGCGTGCGTGAGTAAATAAATTTATAACAATGCCGTTTTTATTGTTATTACATACTTCGTAGCATTTCATAAGTAGAAAAACCCGCCCGTTTTTCTAAAAAAATACCGCTCCTTTTTGAGCGGTGGAAATTACAAAAAAATTTTTATGCCCGGCTATTATTTTTTATTAATATTTTATACGAACGGGCGAGTAGTACTCGGCCCGAATAAATACGAAAACGAGTGCGCGGCAGAACGCGCGGCGGCGCATCGGCGCCGTAAGTACGCCAACAATCCACAAATAGCCCGCGTTAAAACGGCTTTCCAATACGGATTAGGCGACGTAGACGTGAAGCAACACGTTTAATTTATTTACCCGCCCCGCGGATATAGTTTTTTTGGTCTTATCTTTCTGCGGGGCACTCCTTTTTAATTCACCGCGCTAAGAGCTCGGCGCGTGAAAATAAATAATATTTTTAGGAGAATTAACTATGGCTAAAAAATCTACAGCCACAAATTTCTTTAAAGTTCTTGGTATTTCCATTTTGGGTACCATAATCGTAGCCGGCGCAGTTGGCGGCGGCTTTGCAATTAGAAACGCTATTAAACAAAACAACTGCGAACACGTTTACGTGGACGGCGTTTGCGAAGAATGCGGCAAAGAAGAATGCGTGCATAACTACGTAGACGGTGTTTGCGAAAACTGCGGCGAAAAAGAAGTTGACGACGGCGGTTTAGAAGTGGATAACAACACCGCCACCGCCTCTATGATGCGTTTAAACGTGCGCTCGTATAAGCGTATGGGTTCCGCAACTTCTACCGGTGTTTCAACCGTAGCTGAAGAAGGTTACGAACTTACCGCAACCGTATTGCCTGAAGACGCTGCAGATAAAACCGTTACGTATACTGCGGCTTGGGAAAATGCAAGTTCGACGTGGGCAACGGGTAAAAGCGTTGAAGACTACGTTACCTTAACCCAAACCGAAGTAGGTTCTTTAACTGCTAACGTTACTTGCGAAGAAGCGTTTGGCGAACCTATTATCGTTACCGTAACTTCTAACAACAACGCTAACGCAAAAGCAACCGCGACGTTGCACTATAAACAAAAAATAGACAACGTTAGAATAAACGAAGGCAGCACGACCGATAAAGTTCTTTTCACCTCTTCTGCAGGCACTAACACGGCGTACGATTATGTTTATGGTACTGGTGAAGATTCCAACGATATTACGTATTACGTTAACCACGAAAGAACTGACGGTATTTACGCGGCTGTAACTATGACCGACGTTTATACTCGTGCATCTTCTATAAATTCCCTTTACGTAGAAGCAGTAGTTACCGACGAATTCGCCGCTGTTTTGGAAGATTTAGGCGTTAGCTTTGAAACGCTTCGCGCAAAGTCCGGAGTATCGTTTAGCTCTTTATTTAACAAAAACTGGTTTACCAGCAACTTCACTACCGCAGAAGATATAAACGCAGCCTACAGAGCGTTTATGGCGTTCGAAGGAACCGCATTTAAACTTAACGTTTATGCGGACGACCAATACAGCGTATTATCCGCTACCTTTAACGCATCTTTAAGTAGCAGCTATATCGGCGTACAAGTTGAAAGCGTTGGCTGGGCTGACGGTTCACCCACAGAAATAGAATTCTAAGGAGCAATAAAAAATGTCGGACAAACTAAAAAAGATTTGTATTAATATACTTGCTTTAGCGTGCGCGTTTGTGTGCGGTATGGTAGTGTATTCGGCGACCGACAATTTTTCGTTCGAAATCAAAAAATCAGACGTTAGCGGCGAGAATTTTCTCGCCGCTACTGAAACTTGCAACGGTCCGTTAACGTTAAATTTAAAACGCGCAACGCCGTTAAGCGACGAAATTGATACCGTAAACAAAGCCGAAAACGCATACGTAATAACTGCAACGGTCGGTCCCGAATACGCTTCTGACAAGTCGCTTTCTTGGGCTATTGCTTGGAACGACGCTTCTTCCGAGTGGGCCACGGATAAAAACGTAGAAGATTACGTTTCGTTTAACGTAACAAACGACGTTACCGCAACGGTAGAGTGTTTACAAGCGTTTGGCGAACAAATTGTAATTATCTGCACTGCAAACGGTAGCAACGCAAATGCGCCACTATCAACGACTTGCACGTTAGATTATTTGCAGCGTATAAAATCTGTAGAATTAGTGCCTCAAAATTTTGTATTAAACGAATACGGTTCGTTAAACGACGCCGTTACTATTAACGACGAAGGCGACGGCAACGTATTTTTATTTAATACTACTACAACCTACGACCCTTATACCGTTAGCGCAACTAACGCTGCGTACTCGAACACTACAGTTATTTTTACTGAAAACGTAAGAACGGCTATTGCCGATGCAGTAACTGCTTTAAACGAACAATACGGCTTTAACGTTATGTTCTCGTACCACGCAGAATACGACAGTAACGACGTTGACGCCGTAAGCGCTAATATGGCACTTGAAGACTTTTTTGAATTCGGCGCTGAAGACGATATTGAAACGGTTAAACCTTACGTTAAAAATATGCTTTACCAAGTTTTAGGCAACTTTAAATACGAAAACCACGTTACGTTTAGTTTAACCGTAACGTTATATTATAACGGTGAGTATTACGATAGTACGGCTTATACCGAACTTGGCGCGCAAATTAACCGAACGAACCTTAAACAAGAGGTTACCGAACTTTCGTTAGATAACCAAAGTTTTTTAATTTAGGTAAATTATTATGAGCAACAAAAAAAACAGCAAAGTAAAATCGGTTGTCGTAATAATTGTATTGGTGATACTTCTCTTTGGTATAGTTACGGCAATTATCGCGTTACGTCAAAACGGAAACGCGCTTAAAACTTTTGCCGTGAAAATTAACGGCGGCGACGTTATAACTGAAAACGTTGACGATTACGAAATGCCCGGCGACGTTGAAATTAAGATTTATTCGTTAAATTCAGATATAGGCGTGTATATCTTCGCCAAAGAAACAAACGCAGACTTTGCCTTTGAGCTTGGCGGACAAACCCATTCTTGGAACGCATTAGTGAATAGCCAGCGCGACTTAAGCGACGGATTTCACCTTGAAGCTAAAAGCGACGGATTCACCTTTAAAACTTCGTCGCTGGAGAATATTTTAACCGCTGAATTTGGGGAACCGGTTAAGGTGGATAATACTGCCGTACCTCAAACCGATTTATTTGATTTAATTGTTTTTAGCGGCGATACGCAAATTGTAATATCCTTTCATACCACTTTGGTTACAAGTATAACCCTAACACCCGATTTTATTATTTTTTAATATGAGTAAGTTTAATTTTTTCCGTAAATTTAATATTACTTTAACGGCGTTTTTGCTCTCGGTATTTATTTTAACGGGAGCAAACTCTGCCGTTGTTTCTCACGCCGAAACGAACGGCAACGCGTTTGACAACACCACAATAGAACGCGATTTGGGCAATAATTTTGATTACGCCCTTTACCCCTTTAACGCTTTAGGCACGGTAAAACTTTACGCTTTAACCGAATACGCCTACAGCGATAACAATCTGATGCAAGACAACTACGCGCTATATTTATATATTTACAATCCGCAGGCACTCGATTTAAGCACGGCACCAAACGCAAACAAGGTAAATATAGCGGTTACATATAACGCCGCCGGCGACCCTTCTGAATTCGCCAACGTTAAATTAACGTATTTAAGCAAAACCACCGGCGATAAAGACAAGCTATTTTATAAATTTAAAATAGACGATTCCGATGGTAAATTTTTAAAAATGGCGACAAATTACAGCGCCACGCACGGTAAGCGCCGCTACGATATTGTAGGCTTACAACTTTTAGAAAAGGGCGAACTTACCGCAATAGATTATAACGTTAGCGATACGTACGAATTTACCGGTTATTCCGCAGGCTACGGCACGAATGCTGACACGCTTTCCGGAAAGAAATTCGAGGACAAATTTGAAACCGTAGAACTTAACGTTAACCATACGTTTTACCGCACACAAAGTTCGTCGCTCGGCGAAGGCCACCAAAACCAATTAGATACCGTTTATTTCCGCGTACCTAACCGGCTTTTGGACTATTATGGAAGTTTACAACGCATTAAAGCCGAATGGTACGAATTCAAAACTAAAGAAATAGTAGTTACGCAAAACCAAGACTTTTACAACGCTGTTTTGCCCTATTTAGGCGTAGATTGTACCGAACAAAATAAAGGAATCGGTTACGGTTTAGCGTTGAATTATATAAACGCAAGCGGCTTAGTTGCCGCACCTACGGCAGACGCGGTATGGAATATGCCCAATAACGTAGTCGTCCCCATTACAAGAATAATCGACGCTTTATACTACCTATTCCCAACCGAAAATATAAGCGATTACGACCCCTACGCCGTTGTTACCGAACAAGGCGGCATAACGGGAAACGCACTTTACGATTATATACTTAATTACACCGACAGCAACGTTTCGCCCGAATACCTACATATAAAAGACGGCCAAACCTTACACGCCGACCTTTTTGAAGACGCTATAGACGAAAGCCGTAAAATAGACAACGAACACGGTAAAATACAGCAAGGCTACAGTTATTACGACTTCGACGCCGACGTAGACTTACAAACGCTTAAAACGTGGCAAGACGGCAACCCGTCTTGGTGGGACAGTTTACTTGAATACGGCATTTTTGGCGACGTGCCCGAAGATATAGGCACTACCGTATCGCCTATTCAATTAATAGACGATTCTACTATGCTTGACGGTACCGGAGAACAGGTTGCAGAACGACTTTTAATTAACCCTTACGACGTTAACACCTTACGTGCTGAATATACCGCGGCATCACTTGCCGACGAAACCGTAGTGCTTTTCCGTTTTGCCAACAGCGATTACTATTCCGAAATGATAGATATAGTAAGTTTGGGGACCGGCTTACTTGGCACTGACGAGTTTATAGAAAACGAAGCCTACGTTGCGCAACAAAGCGTATTCTTTGATTTTGACGTTATTCAATTAACGTTTAAAAAAGACGACGTTGAAACCGCCGTCGGAGTTATAGCTGACCCTATAGATATAGTCAACCCCGTTACCCCGCCCGTTAACACCGGTTGCACTATGTCGGATATTAAAAACACGCTTAGCATTATACTTTTTGCATTAGCTGGAATAGTTGTTATTTGGCTTGTAGTTAAGATTATAGGCATTATTAAGAACCTTAATAACAACCGCAAATTAAACAAAGTATACAAGGCGACGCAGCCAAAAAAAACAAAACGTAAAAGGAAGTAACGGCTATGCCTAAAAAACGCACAACGCACCGCGCTTCGGTGCCTAAACGTACAACCAAACCAACCACTAAAGCCACGGTGGGAAAGCCGAGCAAAAATAAAGCCGCTACCGCGGGAAAACGCGCTGCGACCAACGTGAAGACGTCCGCGCCCAAAATCGGGCGCAAGGCCTCTTCTACACTAAAAAAGGCGGCGGGATATTTAGCAGATTATTCGACAAAAAAGAAAAGCCGGCAACCAAAAAGCCGACTGAAAAAAGTTCTTTATTTGAGTTTAGGCGCTATAAAAAAGTAGAAGGCGGGAAAACTAAACGTGGAAAACACCCAAAACTTATTGTAGATGAAAACAATCAAGACTTTGGTTTTATGGGATTAACTGAATCAGCTAAACGCGGACATCACAAAAATATCGAATTGTCGAAAAATCCAGAAAAAGGAAAAACAGATTTAGCCTATATTCGCGACGAGTTACGTTACGATAATAAAAAGAATTTTAGCAGTCCTTTACCAAATTATAAACTATCGGATAAAGATACAGCTAAAATCCAAGCTGCAGTAGAAAAACATAAACAAAAAAAGAAGTAGCCAATTGGCGGTAGTCATTAGCTACCACTGGTCCACTTCTTGTCTATATAATATCAAATTTGAACCATAAAGTCAACTAAAAATTATGACTAACACTAAAAAACAAGTATTAAAAAATATCGGTTGGGTTGCTTTGGGGCTTGCAATCGTGCTAATAGTTTGTTACCTATTCTCTACGTGCGATTTTATAAGCGCCGACAAAGAACACGATATAAGTGAATACGCCGCTAACGTTTACCAAACGCGCGATAAAACCACTACGCTTATATTTAACGCTGGCGCCGATGCGGCCACTCTTACCACCGAAAAAAACGTTTACGATTTTACGCTTGAGTTTGAAGACAATATTTTTATTATGAAAAGCGGCGAAGTCCAATACGAATTTATCGTAATAAACGAAACGACGTTGTTTTCAAACACCGGGCAATACCTTTATAAAATTAGGGATAACAATGCTATATAAATGCGAGATATGCGGGCTTGAATACCGCGACTTAAACAACTGTAAAGGCCACGAACTACAATGCCGCGAAAAGCACCGTTTAGCGCTTGATATGGCGGAAGATGTAGGCTTTATGCACGATAGGGCACAACGCGCCAATTTCAGGCTTTGCGCCAAAGTTAAAATAGCCGAAAACGAGTTTAAATATTACGACGTTATTAACGCCGAATACGTGCAAAAGGATAACCGAGTAGTTATTAATATTAATCAAAATGAACAACAACCAGAGCAAAAACAAGATACTAAAAAGTCTAATAAAAAATCATAAGCACGTTATTTGCATAGCGCTTATTATAGCGTTTTTGGCAATAGCGGTACTGTGTTTTCCCGCGTCGTACGTGCGGTTTTTAGAAGCGCTGCGCGACTTAGGCTTATCTATTGCTAATTTTTTCGTAACGTTGTTTACGGGTAAAGGCATTAATTGCACGGTAAACGACCTTTCCGCCGTTTCGTTGCAAGACTTAGGGCTTTTACCCGAGCGCTGGGACTTTTTCCTTGTTAAGTGTAAATTGTATTTCAGAGCGCTTATAACCGGCAATAACCTTACCAATTACGCTATTGCCGTAAGTGATTTTTTGTTCTACGTTTGTTACGGCATTTTAATTCTTATACCGATAGCGGCGCTACTTACTTTAATAGCGTGGTTAACGTTAAGAAAGAAAAGCACGGACGATACCGAAAGTAAACCGCTAAAGATATTTTTACGCGTTACTAAATACATGTATATCCCGGTTAAAAAGTGGATTAAAAACTTTATTGGATTTGTAAAAAAACGCAAAGTTTACCCCATAATATGCTTGATTGAATGGCTTTTAGTGTTTAATATCGCCACAATCGTTATAGAACTTTTTGCATATTATTTTTATTACATAATCACCTTCGATACCTCTACCCTTTACCTACAGTTTTATAAACTCTTTTTAGACCTTGCCGTACCATTAACTACGGTGCCCGTTTGGATAATGGCAATTATAGGTTTAATATTGTTTAACCTATACCGCCACCACCGGGCAATACAAAAATTATACGCTATAGAAGACGCCGACGAAGAAATGGCGCAAGATTTACCTATAGCGTCGTTAATTACGGGTCCTATGGGTACTAAAAAAACGACATTAGCAACCGATTTAGCGTTAACATTTAATAAAATTTTCCGCGACGTCGCACTAAAAAAACTTATAGAAAACGACCTTAAGTTTCCTAACTTCCCTTGGATTCGCCTTGAACGTTACATAAAAAAGGGTATGGAAAACCATACCGTTTACAACCTTGCTACAGCACGCGACGTTGTACGCAGGTTACGGCATATACACGATAATATATATCCGAACGCCGCAAAAGCCGCGTTTAGCGCCTTAAAAAAGCATTGCGGTTATGAATACGACGATTTGTATTTTGGCTACGACGTTGAACGTTACGGGTTCTATTACTTCGACCAACTCGAGCAAAAATCACTTTACGACGTTATGGAAGACTACGCACAACTCTACTTTATCTACGTTATAGAATGCACGCTTATTATATCGTCGTATTCGGTTAGAGTAGACGACTTTAAAGACGATATAGGTAACTTCCCTATTTGGAATATAGACTTCTTCCGAAAGGATATAGAAGAAATACAAACGCACACCAAACGCAGCAATATAATCGACTTCGATGCGCTACGTCTTGGCAAGCGAGTCGTGGAAAACAACTACTTAAAAGACGCTTTAGACTTCGGTATAATTTTAATAACTGAAATTGGCAAAGAGCGTGGCAATAAAAATACCGTCGTCGGCCGCAGAATAACCGACCCGACGGCAAACCAATTAAACGACCTTTTTACAATAGACGTTAAAATGTGCCGCCACCGGGCCACCGTGGATAACTACCCCTTCGTAGTTTTCATTATGGACGAACAACGCGCGGCAAGTTTAAATGCCGACACTTCGGAACTGTGTGATATATTGTATATTTGCGACAGTTCAGACTTTAATATTTGTACTCCTCTTTTTGCGTTAGACGAACTCGTATACACGTTTACAACCGACGTTTATAACAAATTCTTCTTAAAAGACCGACACAATAAAGCCGGTAATACCTTAACCCGACATATTATAAAAAACTGCTATAACGCTATAAGAGAACATCACATAAAAATATTCAATCGTTATAGCGTATGCAATCTTAACTTTACGGTACAACGTGGTGCAATGAAAGGCGGCGAAAAAACGCGAAGATACCGTTTGATTAAATGGAAGATACATTCCGGGCGCTTTGCTACCGATGCGCTTGCCGGATTCTACCGTAAAAAGACAAAACGCAGCAAATACGGGATTGTGGACTTCCTGCAATACTCGGGCAAAACCGCAACTTTTGAAGAACTTGACTTGCAGCATTCGTTTTTTATAAACGATATAAAGCCCGTCTTTAATTGTAATTCTACCATTAATAGTATAACTGACGCTGAAAGCGGCGGTAAAAAAGAAAGCAAGAGTAAAGAGTAATTTTTGCCGTTAAGATTTTTAGGCGTGTTGGGACACGACTTTTTGCAAGTGCGTCGATATCTTTGATACGACCGCTTGCTAAAATCGGGGCACAACCTGACTAAAAATTAGGCAAAAATTAATTTCGGCAACCGTTCCGAAATTATAACGCGCGACCGCTTTCCTTGTCAAAAAATAGACCTTTAGTGTCGATTTTTTGACCGCCCCCTAAAAATGCCCCAAAAATCACTAAAAACGAGGTGAAATTATGCCAAAACTGAATAGCGCAGAGTTGCACGCTCGTTTACTCGAAAAAGACAAGCATTTGCAACTTGTCGAATACATCTTCAGCACCCAAGGCGCTACGCTACAGCGTCTAAACTACAGAACTGCAGGCGCGGCGCTCGGCGTTTCTAAAAACACTATAGGCGTTTACGTCGCCGAACTCGCCGCAAAAAACGTTATCAATATCGAAGACGGGCAAATACGTATCAACCAAGACATTTTATTACAACCAGCAAATTAAGAAGGTATAACTATGAAGGCTTGCGCAACCTTAACTCCAACACCAATAGACTTTAACAATTTACCGGAAAAGCATAACTATCTCCGTATACATAAAACGTTATACGGTAAGCCCGGCGTTGGTCGTGTTCTCCCACTCTCAGCAATCACGATAGGTGGGCTTGTCTACGCTTATTCTGCGCGCGGCGACGCTACGTGCGTGCGTACGTATAGCCGAATTAATAAGGACCTTTGCATATCTCAATCGACTATAGCCCGCGCTTTTTCGAAACTGAAAGCAACCTTTATAACGTCGGACAAGCAAAGCAGTTATACTTTTAATCCCGTTGAACGTATCGAATATAACCGTTCTGAAGAACTGTTTTATAACGAGTATTTTAACGTGCGTGGAGTTGTGCGTAGGCTTAAACAAAGCGAAATACACGTTGCGTCGTCAATTGTTACAAAATGTTTAAACAATAAAAAGAAAGCCAACGCTTGTACCTTTTCAATGCGTGAACTTGCTGAAGAATTAAACTTCAATTTAAAAACCGTTAAAACGGCTATAAAAAACTTATTGTATGCGTGCATCATCGTCCGCGCTGCTGAAGAAAAAGGCAACTGCAAAGCCAAAAAAAGCACGTACCATTTAAACCGTAAACTTTACCTACATATAAAAAGAGGTTTGCGCAAGGCTTCCGAAAAGGCGGTACAACCTTCCGAAACCATTATAATACATAAAAACGCCGACGACGTCGCTACAGAAGCACGCGCTAATCGTGAACGGTTTTATTTCGCGCGCCGTGAAATAGCAGAACGTCGCGCAGAATCTAACAAAGCCAAAGCGTTAAAAGACGCAGTTTTTGCCACTGCAGAAAAGGAAATTAAAACATTGGGCCGTTTAATTGCTTTTGCGGAAATACGTAATCCGAACGATGTTGCTGAACTGCAAAAACGAATGACCAACAACTTAACGTTGCGCGCAGAAGCGCTTAAGCGTCTTAACTTAAGTGAAGAAGACTTAACACCAAAATACCATTGCACAAGATGTTCCGATAGCGGCACACTACCAAACGGTAGGCTTTGCGACTGCTACGAACGTAGCAAGCAGGTTAATTAACAAGTAAACGTAGGCGAATTGAATATAAATTTTAAAGCGCAACCTTGGTTGCGCTTATAGTCGTTATTAAAATGTAACCGCTCGGTTTAACAACCGGGCGGTTTTTTGTTTTTTTGTTAACTGTAGGCAAATTGCGAAAATCCCCTATTCATTTTTACCCCCAAATTATATTCATTTTTACACCAGTGCTTACGACATTATTATATAAATATTAATACAAAAAACTATTAAAGACGACTTCGGCATAGCAACAGCGGCCTTCGTCGTCCGGATTTGATAAGGCGTGCGCCTACGGCTTATTATGGGCGTTCCGCCCGTGAGGATTAAGCGGCGTTTATCCTATGCGCGAGAACTTACGCGAACGCGTACGCACAAACAGGCGGTTAAAATTAATAAGAATGCGCGCTCCCGTCGCGCGATTAAGCTAAAAAAAGTGTATTATATAATAGCCCACATTTCTTAGGGGAAATCAGGGGACTAAATATAAAAAACGTGCAAAAATCGACAAAAAATATATTTAAAAATGGCAATTTAAAGGAATTAGAGCCCCTCTGACTCCGTCATTCGTTGGTTCAAATCCAGCTACCCCAGCCAAGTGTATGGGTCTATAAGTACTTTTCTTATAGACCCATATTTTTATCATTTTAACCCTATTTTAAGGGTTTTTCTAGCAAAAATGGGCATATTCACGACCTGGAGAAGATAAAAAGTCTTCTTCAGGTCTTTTTTTATGCCTTGAAACACACGATAGATTTAGTACACACACAGTTCAGCACGACGGGTCAAAATATACGCTCCACCTGGGTTTGAACTAAATAAGTATTTCCAAAAGCCTATAATGTAGTCAATACACTACATAATGGGCTTTATTTTTTTGATAGAATATGTTATAATTAGACTACACCATTATAAGGAAAGGTATCGGTGAACAGCATGGATAAAGATATTAGAAGAATTAGATTGCTAAAATTATGGGAAATTCTTTCAACTGAAACAGATAAGGAACACCCACTCTCGACAGAAGAAATCATAGATAAACTTGCCGAGATAGGTATAGATTGCCACAGAATAACCTTGTATGAAGACATTAAACTTCTAAACAAATATGGATATGAGGTGCTTTGTGTTCGTTCAAGCAGCAACAAGTACTATGTCGCTGACCGCAATATTTCAGTCCCAGAAGTGCTGATACTGATGGACGCTGTTCAAGCTGCGAGCTTCGTAACTGAAATAAAAACAGGTGAACTTATTGACAAGGTAGCGAAACTTGCAGGAAGTCAAAAGGCAGAAGTTCT
>JAGAMH010000111.1 GCA_017624815.1 Clostridia bacterium | reverse complement strand
TTCAAAATATCCGTCAATTCTTCCTGCCGCAACGTTGCAAATGGTAAGTGCGGGCGAGCTTATTCTTCTTATATCCATACTGCTTTGGAAAATCTTTTTCAATAAATCAAAGCTCTTTTCGGCGTTTTCACGGTCGATAAAGTTGCCGCCAAATTCCATAATAGCGTCGCAAGGCTTAACTTCCGAAACTCTCAATTCGTTATCTCTATAACATTCTGCGCCCCTTTTTAAAAGAGCGGTAAGCCCGAATTTAGTATTGTAGGAGTGCGCCCCCAAACCCTTCATTGCAATAAACATTTCTTCGGAATAGGGGTTGTAAACTACGCCGAACAAAATGTCGTTGCCTTCTGCATACGCTATCGAGCAGGTGGTCATATTGTAGCCCCTTGCAAGGTTAATATCGCCGTTTACGGGGTCTAAAATAAAGCGTTTGCCTTTGGCGTTTTCGGCGCTTTCTCCCCAAACTACTTCAGCTTCGGGCTCTAATTCTTTAAGCCCTTTTTCTAAGTATTCACAAATGGTTGCGCTAGTTTCCTTAATAATTTCCGCGCGCGTTTTAAGGTTGGAATAAAACTTTAAGCGGTTGTCGGGCGCAAGCTTTCTCGAATTATATAAAAGGGTTATTATCTCGTCGTATTTCATAATAAATTTCTCCTATTTGGCTTATTATATCATAATTTTTTTTAAATGTAAACAGTATAAAAAAAGAGTTTATTTTTTAAAAATTCATTAAAGTTTAAATTAAACTTCAAAATAGGGGAATATAATATTAAAATAAGATAAACCGTCCATTTTTTTTATCTTATAAAAAAATAATATATTTTTACGGTTGTATTTTGTTTTGCGGTGTGCTATAATTATTTAGAGAAAATTTTAAAAGGGGAGTTTATGCAACCTAAATACAAAAGAGTTTTAATTAAACTTTCGGGCGAAGCCTTAGCCGGAGAACAGGGCCACGGCTTAAACGAAAACGTAATTTCTAAAGTTTGCGACCAGATAGAAGAAATTCATAATATGGGCGTTGAAATAGGCTTGGTTATTGGTGGCGGTAACTTTTGGCGCGGACGCCAAGGTAAACAAATGGAGCGCACCACCGCAGACCATATGGGAATGCTTGCAACGGTTATGAATTCGCTTGCAATGATGGACGCTTTGGAACAGCGCGGTATTCCCACCCGCGTGCAAACGGCGCTTATTATGACGTCGGTTGCCGAACCTTACATTTTACGCAAGGCTTTGCATCATTTTGAAGAGGGAAGAGTGGTTATTATGGCGTGCGGAACGGGCAATCCCTATTGTTCTACCGATACTGCAGCTGCTCAACGCGCGTGTGAAATTCAAGCTGAAGTTTTAATGATGGCTAAAAATATCGACGGAATTTACGATTCCGATCCAAAACTTAATCCCAACGCTAAAAAGTACGATCACTTAAATTATATAGACATAATTAAAAACGGCATTAAGGCAATGGACTACACCGCGGCGACTATGTGTATGGAAAACGACGTTCCCGTTTTAGCTTTCGGGCTTGACGAAGACAATTCTATTATCAAAGCCGTATGCGGCAAAAAGATAGGCACTTTAATAGATAATAATTAATTAAAAAAGGATGGTTTATTATGGTAGATAACGAAATGGTAGAAGAAATAATTTTAGTTTTAGACGACAAGTTAAGCAAAACTATAAGCGTTTTAAAAGAAGACTACTCGGCTATTCGCGCGGGTAGAGCAAACCCCCAAATTTTAAACAAGGTAATGGTAGATTACTACGGCGCAATGACGCCCATTTCCCAAACTTCTAACATCTCCGTTCAAGAAGGTAGATGTTTAGTTATCGCTCCTTGGGATTCTTCTTTATTAAAGGGAATTGAAAAGGCTATTCAAGTTTCCAATATCGGCATTAACCCCACCAACGACGGTAAGGTTATCCGCTTGGTATTCCCCGAACTTACCCAAGAACGCCGCCGCGATTTAGTTAAACAAATTAAAAAGATGGCAGAAGACAGCAAAGTGGCTGAAAGAAATAACCGCCGCGAAGCTATGGACGGAATTAAAAAACTTAAAAACGACAAAACCATTTCCGAAGACGAAGCAGCTGGTTGCGAAAAGGAAATCGAAAAAATGGTAGCCGACGCTATATCTCAAATCGACAGCCTTTCCGCAGCAAAAGAAAAGGAAATAATGACCGTTTAATTGCGTAATATAAGCGCGGAACTATATTTTCCGCGCAACTTTTACGTTAAAAGTCCTTTTAATTTAAAACGGAGTGTAAGCTATATATATGGACGAAACAATTAAAATTCCCACTCACGTTGGAATAATTATGGACGGCAACGGTAGGTGGGCAAAAAGCCGTTTAATGCCTAGAAGTTTTGGGCATAAAGCAGGTATGCAACGCATGATAGAGTTGGCGGAATACGCAAAGGAGTTGGGCGTTAAGTATTTAACCGTGTATGCCCTTTCCACCGAAAACATGCAGCGCCCCCAAGAAGAGTTAGACGGGTTATACTCGCTATTTACTAAGTATTTTACAAAAAACGTAGAAAAGCTTTTTTTAAGTAACGCCGCCGTTAAAATTATTGGCGACGTATCGGCGTTGCCAGAAAACGTGCAAGCTTTAATCTGCGACGCGCAAAAAAAATCGCCAGACGGCGCGGATTTTACCTTTACTATCGCCCTAAACTACGGTGGCAGGGCGGAAATTTTGCAAGCCGTGAATAAGGCGGTAGAACGAGGCGAAAAGGTGAACGAACAAACTTTTTCGTCTATGCTTTACACGGGCGAAACGCCGTACCCCGATTTGATTATAAGAACGGGGAAAGAGCAAAGGCTTTCTAACTTTTTAATATGGCAAGCGGCTTACGCCGAGCTTTATTTTACCGAAGTTTTATTTCCCGATTTTACCAACGCCGAATTTTATAAGGCAATTTTAAATTACTCCAAAAGGGATAGAAGATTTGGAAAGCTTTAAAGGAGTTTAAATGAAAAAAAGAGTTTTTACGGGCGTTATTTACGCGGCAATATTAGCCGTGTGCATAGTGCTCAAAGTATATTTGCCGCCCGCGTTTGGCTCAATCGCCTTCGACGTGTTTTTCTTTGCGGCAACTGTTATAGGTGCTTACGAGTATTTGCGCGCCGCTAAAATGCGCTCCATTTTGCAATACGCAATTGCCTTTGCATATTGTATCGTGGTTATTCCCGCCTACGTTTTGGCTAAATATATGGGAATAACGGGGCAATTGGTAGTTATAATTTTGTTTGCCATTGCTTGCTTTACGTTATTCGTGGCTTTCGTTTACGATAACGAACACGCCGCTTTTGAAGACGTTACCAAGGCAATGCTTTGTATGCTTTACGTTGGAGTAATGGGCGTTATTTTAGCTTCTTGTAACCATTTCGATGACGAAGGAAACGCTCTCGCTTCGTTAATGCTACTATTCGTGGTAACGCCTTTAACCGACGTTATGGCGTTTTTCGTAGGCTCGCTTTTAGGAAGGTTTTTCCCTAAAAAAATAGCCCCCAAGTTAAGTCCTAAAAAAACTCTCGTAGGTAGTATAGGCGGTCTTTTGGGCGGTGTTTTAGGAGCACTCGTCGTTTATTATTTCTTTACCGAAATATTTAAAAAGAGCATAGTTTGCAACATTAATTTGCCCTACGTTTATATATTCGTTATAATCGGCGTAATAGCTTCGCTCTTTGGGCAGGCGGGCGACCTTTTCGAAAGTGCAATTAAGCGTTCGTTTGGGGTTAAAGACATGGGTGATTTGCTCCCCGGGCACGGCGGAGTTTTAGACAGATTAGACAGTACGTTCTTTGCGGGCGTAGTGGTATACGCTTGTTTTTGGGCGATTACCGCGTTTTAATTAAAAAGTTATTAAAAGCTCCTACACGGGAGCTTTTGTCATTAAATAAAATTTTACGGGTATAATATATAATGAAAAAAATAATTCTCGTGGGGAGTACCGGCTCTATCGGAAAACAGGTGGTAAAGGTTGCCGTTGCGCATCCCGATAAGTTTTCTATTTGCGCGTTATGTGCTCATTCCAACGTTGACGAGTTTGAAAGACAATTAAATATTTTAAAGCCCGAATATGCCGCGCTCTCTTGTGCGGATGCTGCCAAAAGAGTGGGTAATATCCCTAAAACAACGGCGTTTTACGGCGGAGAAGATGCGGTAATTAAGCTTATTAAAGAAGTGCAAGCCGACGTGGTTTTCGTGGCGGTAAGCGGCTTTGCGGGGCTTAAATATTCGCTTGCGGCAATAAACGCAAAAAAGGACGTTGCCCTTGCCAACAAAGAAACGTTAGTGTGCGGCGGCGACGTAATAACGCCCCTTGCAAAAAGTATGGGCGTAAACGTAATACCGGTAGATAGCGAACATTCGGCAATTTGGCAATGCCTTAATTTTAACGCCGAAAGGGAGTTTAAAAATCTTATTATAACGGCGAGCGGCGGGGCTTTTAGAGATTACAGCAAAGAAGAGTTAAAAAAAGTTACTCCCGCTCAGGCTCTTAACCACCCCACGTGGCAAATGGGCGCAAAAATTACCGTGGATTGCGCAACGCTTTTAAATAAGGGGTACGAGGTTATAGAAGCGCACCATCTTTACAACGCCGACTATAATAGTATAAAAACGGTAATTCATAGGGAAAGTATTATACACTCTATGGTAGAGTTTACCGACGGTGCAATTTTAGCGCAAATGGGCGTTCCCTCAATGATATTGCCTATTCAATTAGCGTTAACATACCCCAAAAGGTACGATTGCGAAGTGGGAAAAGTTGATTTTTCCAAGGCGTTTACACTTAATTTTCAACCCGTAGACGAAGATAAATACCCTTGTTTTAAGTTGGCGTTAAATTGCGGAATACGGGGTGGAACTGCTCCCACGGCGTTAAACGCTGCGGCGGAAGTTGCCGTGAACGCCTTTTTGAGCGGCAAGCTTTCCTTTTTAGATATTGCAAAGGTGTGCGACGGCGTTTTGCAAGAGCACGAAGTTTTAAAGGCGACCGATTATTCTACGCTTGAAAACGCCGATATTTTGGCAAGGCGACAGGCGTTAAAACTAATTTCGAGGTAAAATGAATTTATTAGCATCAAATTTTTTTGCCGCAGTTGGCAACTTTTTGTCAAGCTACGTGTGGCCCGTTATTTTGGCGTTGTTAATACTTTTAGCCATGATAACCGTGCACGAGTTTGGACACTATATTGCGGGTAAGATATTAAAATTTAAAATAAACGAGTTTGCAATAGGCTTTGGTCCGGTGCTCTTTAAGCGTAAAAGCAAAAAAACGGGCGAAGTTTTTTCTATAAGAGCGTTGCCGTTGGGCGGTTTTTGCGCGTTTGCGGGTGAAGACGAAGACGTGCCCAAAACGGAAGAACCCGTTTTTGAAGAAGAACTTAAACTAGACGCCGATTGTAAAGAAGAGCAAAAAAGCCAAGTAGAAGTTGTAGATACTTCCGGCTACTTTAACAATAAAGCGCCGTGGAAACGCATTATAGTTTTAATTTCGGGCGCGCTTATGAACTATATTTTGGCTATAGTTTTAATAGTAACGCTATTTATGTTTTTCGGTCAGCCTACCTTTCAAATAAACGCAATCGAACAAAACGAAAATTATTCTGCGGAATACAGTTTGTGCGAAGGCGACGTTTTATTAGAGGCGGAAGGCAGAAAAATTTACGTTGTAACGGATATTATGAAGGGGCTTAAGGGCAAAAGTCAAGACGATATTGCCACCCTTACCGTTTTAAGAGAGGGCGAAAAGAAGCAGGTTCAAATTAAATTAAGGCATAATTGCAATTTTGAAAATTCTGCCGATACGTCTAAAGTGTGGAAAGCTTTGGGCTTGGGCACGGTAGAGCGGGCGATAAGCATTTATAGCTACAAAGGCGGATTTTTTTATAATTTAGGTTCGTCTTTTGGTTATTCGTTTAGAATTGCGGGCACTATTTTTAACGTTTTGGGCGAACTTTTAACGGGTAAATTAGGGCTTGACGCAATGGGCGGACCTATTACCACTATAAAAGTAACTTCTGAAGTGGCGGCGCAAGGCGTAGAAAGCTTTTTGGAAATTGCAGCGTATATCGGCGTTAATTTGGCGGTATTTAACCTTTTACCCATACCCGCGTTAGACGGCAGTAAGGTGGTGTTCTGCGCTATAGAGTGGATATTCAAAAAGCCCGTTCCAAGAAAGTTAGAGGCAATAATTCACGCCGCGGGTTTAATTCTTATTTTACTTTTTG
>JAGAMH010000110.1 GCA_017624815.1 Clostridia bacterium | reverse complement strand
TCAAGGGGGAAAAAAATATTTTAGCCAACTTTTTATATTTATATATAAAACGCAAAGAGATTCGCTTTCGTATTGCAAAAAACTTAAATTTTCTTCCGTTGACATAAACGGCGTTTTATGCTATCATTTTTATACGAAGGGAAAAATATGGATAAAAATAAAAAACGTTTAAACATTATATTATTAATTTTTGCCGCCGCGTTAGCCGTAACGGCGCTTATTTTAAGCCTAGTTAATATCACCTACTCTACCGACGTGCAAACGCAAAAGCTTTTAAGCTCTTCTCTTATAAGAGCATGCGTGGGGGCAGCCTCCGTTCTGGCAATAATTTTAACGGGCGGCAGTAGCCTTTTAAAAATAAAAAAAGAAGGCTTATTAAAAAACATTTTATGGTGCGTGCCCTGCTTACTTATGGCGTTGGCAAACTTTCCCTTTTCCGCACTTATCTCACGCACCGCAACGATAGAGCGCACCGACCTTATCCCCCTTTTAATTTTTTACTGCTTTTCCATTGCGCTTATGGAAGAGAGCGTTTTTAGGGGAATAATTCATCCGTTAATTAACGACAAGTTTAAAAATAAAAAGCTATGCACGGTAAAAGCAGTAATTATCTCTTCGGCAATATTCGCCCTTTGGCACTTATTTAATTTGTTTGAGGGTGCAAGCGTACCCTACACTTTGCTGCAAGTGGGCTATACGTTTTTAACTGGCTGTGCGTTTGCCGCAACGGTGGATAAAACTCACAATATTTGGGCGGCGGTTTTACTGCACGCTATCTTCGATTTCGGCGGTTTTATCGTTTTTGAATTGGGAAGCGGCAATTGTTGGGATTTAGGATTTTGGATTACAACGTGCGTTTGCGGAATAATTTGCACCGTGCACGTTTGTAACTATTTATTTAAAGAAAAAAATTCGCCGCAAACGGAAGGCGATTAAGGGGCGTTTTATGACAGAAGTAGTTGCCGCACTTATTTGGCAAAACGATAAATTTTTAATATGTCAACGCCCTGCAAACAAGGCGAGAGCGTTGCTTTGGGAATTCGTGGGCGGCAAGGTTGAAAGTGGCGAAAATTTTGCCCAAGCACTTATGAGAGAGTGCAAAGAAGAACTTAACGTAACGGTGGAAGTTGGCAATATATTTTGCCAAGTTTTGCACGAATACCCCGATATAACCATACGCTTAACGCTATTTAATTGCGCCATAGTAACGGGGCAATTAACACTTTTAGAGCATAACGACGCAAAATGGATAACCAAAGATGAAATAGACGATTATCCATTTTGCCCCGCCGACGAAGAAATTTTAAAACTTATAAAATTAAAATAATATAAGGGCGCGGATTTGTTAATCCGCGCCCTTATATTAGCTAAAGAAAAAGGAGCAAGCCGTTGCTTGCTCCTTAATTTGTTTATTATTAAACGCCTGCGTAAGAAGAGAATCCGCCGTCGATAGGAATTACTACGCCGGTAATAAAGCCTGCTGCCTTTTCAGAAGAAAGGAACAACGTTGCGCCTACCAACTCTTCTACTTCGCCAAATCTTTCCATGGGGGTTGCTGCGAGTATTTTACCCGTACGCGCGGTGGGAGTGCCGTCTTGATTGAAAAGAAGCGCTCTGTTTTGCGCAGTTGCAAAAAAGCCGGGAGCGATTGCGTTTACGCGAATACCTACCTTGCTAAAATGTACTGCAAGCCATTGGGTAAAGTTGGAAATTGCCGCCTTTGCACCCGAGTATGCGGGGATTTTGGTTAAAGGCGTATAAGCGTTCATTGAAGAGATATTTAAAACGCTACAGCCCTTTTTACCTATCATATCTACTGCAAATACCTGCGTGGGAAGGAGCGAGCCTAAGAAGTTGAGATTGAATACGAATTCTACGCCGCCCTTATCTAAATCGAAGAAGGACTTGGTGTCCGCTTCTATATCACCCAATTCAAAATATTCTTTATCGGTAGAAGCTTTGGGGTTATTGCCGCCTGCGCCGTTTACCAAAATATCGCAAGGACCTAATTCGGCAAGAACTTGCTTGTGGCATTCTTCCAACGATTCTTTAATTAAAACGTTAGCCGCAAAGCCTTTTGCAATTCCGCCCATAGCAACTATTTCGGCAGCCTTTTCGTCCGCCTTTTCTTTTGCCAAGTCTAAAACGGCAACTTTTGCACCGCAAGCCGCGTACGCTTTAGCAAGCTCTGAGCATATTACGCCGCCCGCGCCCGTTATTACTACTACTTTATCTTTTAAATCGATACTTAAAGGTAATTCGTACTTCATAATTATCTCCTTATTTTTTTAAGCACTTTTCAACAGCTTCGAAAAGACCGTTAATGTAAGCTGCGCCCAAAGCTCTGTCGTATAAGCCGTAGCCGGGCTTGCCGTCTTCACCGAAAACGTTTCTGCCGTGGTCGGGACGAGCGTAGCCGTTAAATCCGTTTTCTACCAAAGCTTTAACTACGCCTGCCATATCTAAAGAGCCTGCGTTGGAGCAATGACCCACTTCGCAGAAGGAATCGTGGTCGTCGGTGTGTAAAACGTTTCTTAAATGCACGAAATGCACTCTGCCTTGAGCGGTATATTTTGCCGCCATACGAACTACGTCGTTGTGTTTACCCGCGCCGAACGAGCCCGTGCAGAGCGTTAATCCGTTAGCCGTTGAAGGAATTGCGGCAAAGAGCTTGTCTAAATCGGCTTCGGAAGATATAATTCTGGGAAGACCGAACACGTCCCAAGGGGGATCGTCGGGGTGAATAGCCATGTTTATTCCGCACTCTTCGCACACGGGAATAACTCTTTCAAGGAAGTATATAAGGTTTTCAAAAAGCTGTTCGTGGCTGATGTTTTTATACGCCTTTAAAAGCCCTTGTAATTCTTCGGGGGAATAGCTTTCGTCCCAGCCGGGAAGGTGCAAGTTGTTGGGGTCAACCTTTATAAAATCGTCGTACGAATAGGAAAGCGAAGTTGAACCGTCGGAATTTTTATGGTACATATCCGTACGGAGCCAGTCGAATACGGGCATAAAGTTATAGCATACGCATTTAACGCCGTGACGAGCTACCGTGCGTAAATTTTCGCAATAGTTTTGAATATATTCGTCGCGTTTACCGCAACCCATTTTAATATCTTCGTGCACGGGAATAGATTCGATAACTTCCATTTCCAAGCCCTTGCCGTTTGCAAGCGCCTTTAATTTGGCAAGTTGTTCGTCCGTCCATTTTTCGCCTACGGGAACGTCGTATACCGCGGTTACTACGCCGCTAATGTTGGGAATTTGCGAAATGTATTCAAGAGGAATACTGTCATTTTCGCCGTACCAACGGAAAGTTAATTTCATAACTGTCTCCTTATCATTTTATTACTACTTGTTTAGGGAAAAGATTTTTCGCCGCTTTTTCCCACCCATTATTATACAGCAAAATTTTTTAATTAGGAATTGCAATTTTTCTATATTAATATTGCATTTTGATTTTTTATGTGTTATAATAGCGCTAAGATGTTTAGTTTTGCGTATAAAAATATTGATTTTTCTCATAAACTTGATAATTCAAGCTCCCCTACCGAGCATTATTATAAGCACATGCACACCTTTAACGAAATTATATTTTTCGTAAAAGGAAACGTTGACTTTACTATTGAATCGGAAACGAGAAGGATGAAGGCTGGGGACATAGTTTATATTGCACCCGGCAAATACCATTTTGCCACGGTAGACAATAGCGCACCTTACGAACGCTACGTTTTAAAATTTCCAAACTCGCTCATCCCCGAATTTATCAAAGATAAGCTTTTTGGCTATCCTGCGTTTTTTGGCAACGGCTCGTTTTTAGCGCTTAATTTTAAACAGCTTGACTATTACAAGGAAAACTTTAACGACGAAGAGCTTTACACCCTTTTTATGTGCGAAACTATGAAACTTATAGTTATGCTTTGCCAAGAACCGATACACGCGTCGTTTAAAGCTAATAAGTTTATCGATCAAATAATAAGATACGTAGAAGAACACATCCGCGAACCTATTTCGCTTGATACCTTCGTAAACGAATTTAACTTTTCAAAATCTTACATAAGCAACGAATTTAAAAATCAAATGAAAATTCCCATTATGCACTACGTTCGCAGCAAAAAAATTATTGCCGCACACCAACTTATTTTAAACGGTCATAAAAAGTCGGACGTTGCCGAAATGTTTGGGTTTGAAAATTATTCCACCTTTTACAGAGCTTATCAAAAAATGCTCGAAGCGGAAATTACCTCCACTTAAATTTTGCGCCTTAAAGACGGTTTTAATAGCTTTAAGGCGTATTTTTTGTAAAATTTTTCTTTTTGTGGTAAAATTGCAATATTTTTATAGATAAATTGCTATTGAATTTATTTTAAAAATAGGTTAATATATATAATGTATAAAAGCGCGCTTGCGTAAAAATTTATTCAAAGGGGAAATTATGAGAAACGTAATTTGCATTAACGACGGCTGGAAGTTTATTAAAAGCGACGTAGCCGCACAAAACGCACTCGAAACCGAAGGCGTAAACTTAAACCTTCCTTATACCTGGAACGGAAAAGACGGACAAGACGGCGGCGACGACTATTATCGCAGCACTTGCACCTTCGTTAAAACTTTTACAAAACCTGATTTTAACGAAAATCAAACGGTATATCTTGAATTTAAGGGCGTAAACTCTTCTTGCGAAGTTTGGCTTAACGGCGAAAAGGTTACCGCGCACGACGGCGGATATTCCACCTTCCGCGTAGAAGTTGCCAAAAACTTAAAAGAAAAAAACGTTTTAGTTGTTAAGGTTGATAACTCTAAAACGGAAAAGGTTTATCCCCAAACGGCTGACTTTACTTTCTACGGCGGTATTTACCGCGACGTGAATATAGTGGTATTAAACAAAAACCACTTTGATATGGACTATTACGGAGCTTACGGCCTTAAAATCGACCCCGTAGTAAACGAAAAGAACGGCGAAGTTACAGTTGTTCCTTACGTTACGGGCAAAGGCGAAGTTAAAATTTCCGTTATAGACGATAAGGGCAACGTAGTTGCTTGCGGTAAGGGCGGCGAAAAAATCGCAATAGAAAACGTTAGACTTTGGGACGGGTTAAAAGACCCCTACCTTTACACCGTTAAGGCAGAACTTATTTTAAACGGCGAAGTAGTTGACGAAGTTTGCAAAAACATTGGCTTTAGAACCTTCTACTGCGACCCTAAAAAGGGCTTTTTCTTAAACGGCAGAAGCTATCCTTTACGCGGCGTGTGCCGTCATCAAGACAGACCTTTAATCGGTAATGCAATTAACAAAGATATTCACGACGAAGATATGGCGCTTATTAAAGAAACGGGCGCAAACACCATAAGACTTGCACACTACCAACACGACGATTACTTCTACGATTTATGCGATAAAGAAGGTATGGTAGTTTGGGCGGAAATACCCTATATATCCCGCCATATGCCCGAAGCAAACGCCGATACCGTTAATCAGATGAAGGAACTTATCTATCAGCAATACCATCACGCGTCTATAGTAGTTTGGGGCGTTTCTAACGAAATTACCATGTTTAACAAGCACCGCAAGGATATGCTTAAACAGCACTACGTTTTAAACGACTTATGCCACGAATTAGACCCTTCTCGCTTAACTACCCTTGCTTGCTACGCTATGTGCGGTCCTTTTAATAAAGTTGCGCACATTACCGATATAGTTTCTTGGAACTTATACCTTGGTTGGTACGTTCCCTTTAAACCATTAAACGATTTATGGTTCTGGTTCTTCCACACTATGTTCCCCAAGAGATGTATTGGTATGTCGGAATACGGTGCAGAAGGTATGCCTAATCTTCACGCAGTAAATCCTAAACGCGGCGACAACACCGAAGAATATCAAGCAGAATATCACGAATACATGCTCAACTTCTTTGAAAAAGCACCCTATCTTTGGGCAACGCACGTTTGGAATATGTTCGACTTTGCTGCCGACGCAAGAAACCAAGGCGGCGAACCCGGTATGAACCATAAAGGCTTGGTTACCTTTGACAGAAAAACTAAGAAAGACGCCTTCTATTTATATAAAGCTTACTGGACGGATACCCCCTTTATTCACCTTTGCGGCAAGCGCTTTATTAACAGAACGGGCAAAAAGATTAAAGTTACCGTTTACACCAATCAATCGGAAGTTGAAGTTTACAACAATGGCAAGTTAGTTGCTAAAAAGAAGGGCAAACGCGTATTCCGCTTTACCATTCCTATGCAAAAGGAAAACGAAATAGTAGTTAAGAGCGGAGAACTTACCGATAGCGGAAAAGTAGTTTGGGTAGCTAAAAAAGACCCCGCTTACAGCATTGTTAAAGACAAGAACAAAAACTGGCAAAAATCTTAATTTAATTATTCTTTAAACTCCTTTAAAAAGCCCCCGAAGACGGCGTCGTCTTCGGGGGCTTGTTTTAATTTTTATAAATTACCCGTGTAATATGCCTTAATTAACGCCTTTTGCGTTTATCGTAACGTAATTTGCCGCGCGGGGCCATATAAAAAATCAAGGCAGGCGAAAGTCGCCTGCCCATACGATTTTTTAAAAAATCTCAAACGGTGGTTTGTTTGTTAATTATTCGTAAGATACTTCAGCTTCGAAAGTTTTGCCGTCAAGGTTAATAACACCGGAAGAAGAACCGTCGGTGCACATACCGTACCAGGTAATTACGCCGGTTAAACCTTCTGCAGTAGAACCGTCAAGGTCCATATTTAACTGTTGAGTATCGCCAGACCAAGCGTCGAAGTGACCGGTAGAGCTTGCGAAATCAATCTTAATGGTTTTTCCTTCTTCAATAACTTCGTACTTGCCTTGAAGGGTAAGGTGAGCGGTCATCTTAGAAGAGTCTTGAGAGTCAAGAGATACAACTTCATA
>JAGAMH010000109.1 GCA_017624815.1 Clostridia bacterium | reverse complement strand
TCCCTCACGGTACTATTCGCTATCGGTCACATGGTCGTATTTAGCCTTATGGGATGGTCCCCACTTATTCCGTCAGAATTCCTCGTGTTCCGACGTACTCGCTGTATCCAAACTTAAAACCCTTTCGCCTACAAGACTGTCACTTTGTGTCGTGTAGCTTTCCAACTATCTTCAGCTAGGCTTTCTCGTTCTTTTGATACCAGAGCCGTATTACTACTGCTCCTTCGGGCTGGTCCGTTTTCGCTCGCCACTACTCGCGGAATCGTTTTTACTTTCTTTTCCTCCGGGTACTAAGATGTTTCAGTTCCCCGGGTTCCCCTCTATAACCTATGGATTCAGTTATAGATACCGTTATATTATTTAACGGTGAGTTCCCTCATTCGGAAATCTGCGGGTCACAGGATATTTGCTCCTTACCGCAGCTTATCGCAGCTTGTCACGTCCTTCTTCGGCGCCATGTACCAAGGCATCCTCCGTATGCTCTTTGTAGCTTGATCTTTTTTTCTTCCTCTATTTAGCATTTTCGCTTTATAGATTTCGTCTACTAATCCTTTCTTACAAAAAATTCTACAACTTTAACTCGACTAATTATTTCTTCATACAGCTTGAAGCTTGCAAAATTTGCACTCTACTAATTTGTATTAACCTTAATTAATCTAAATTGCCTTTTGTACTTTAATATTCTTTCTATGCAGTTGTCAATCTTCGATTACCGACGAAAGTCGGTTTTTTACGGCTTTTTATAAAGAAAAACCGAGCTGTCGCAGTCGACAGCTTTTATATATTATCAAACTTATTAAAATAAGTCAAGCAAAAAATAAAAATTTTTGCAATTTTTTTATATTTTTTTATCAAATTAAATTTTTTTTAATTTTTATGTTACTTGCTTACAAATAACTTTTATAGCTAACACTTTTTGACCTTTTACGCCCATTCGGCAATGCAATTTGCCAACCTATCCAACGTATTTTTGTCGGCAATATTTATTATCGGTTGCAAAATATCTTCTTTTTTTATTTCTTCTTTTTTCAAATTTTCGTCTTCCTTTTGATAATTATCTTCTTTAAAAGCCGAAGTTGCGTTTTTAAAAGCGTTTACCGTTTGCAATATTCCGTTTAATTCTTCCGCTGCAGAAAAAGCGCTTTTTACATCTTCGCCGCCAAGCTCTTCTAATATAGGCTTAACCTCTTTTAAAACGCCGCTTGCGTTATTCCCACTAAGTAAAAGTGCGGCTAAAATTAAAATAAGTTTCATAAAATCACCCTTTTGCATATCTTATAATATATTATATGCGGAGAATTTTATGAAAGATTTTAAAAACTTTGAAGGCAGTAAAAAGCCCGATACGGAAGATAAAAAGCAAAACCCCACGGGCACGCCTGAAAGCGTAAACGCCACCGTAGAGCTTGCAAAAGCTATAGCTAAAGCCTTTAACGGTAAAAGTGAAGGCGACGTTTTACGCACCGTTTTAGCACAAGCGGAAGAAGGCAAACGCAACGGTACGCTAACAAACGCCGACCTTGATAATTTTTACAACGCTCTTTATCCCCTTTTAGACGGATTTAAGCGGCAAAAACTTAAAATGATTATAAATAAGCTAAAAGCGCTTTAAACCTACTCTTTTGCAATTTTTGCAACAGCGGAAAGGGTTGCGTCTATTTCACGCTCGGTATTAAAAGAACACACCGACGCCCGCACCAACCCGTCGGAAGAGAGCGCTTCGTGCATGAGCGGCGCACAATGCAATCCGCCGCGCACACAGATAGAATAATCTTCCGATAATATATACGCCGCCCTTTCCGACTGCATATTTTTAAGCGAAAAAGCCACTATACCGAAGGGATTTACCCTTGAATACACTTTTACGCCGCTAATTGCTTTTAACCCCTTTATAAGCATACCGGTTAAGTGCAAAGTTTTATCCTTCATTTCGTCGAAGTGCGCTTTAAGATAAGCTACTCCTTCCGCCAAAGATATTATGGCAGGGTAGCAAACCGTTCCGCTTTCTAACCTATCGGGGAAGAATTCGGGCATTCCCAAATTATAACTTTCACTACCCGTTCCTCCGTATAAGACGGGGTCGGGATTAACCCTTTTTGAAAAAAGTAACGCGCCGCTGCCCTGAATTGCCAGCATACCTTTATGCCCCGCTACGGCAAGGGCGTCTATCCCCAACTCTTTCATATTTATATTAACGTGCCCGCACGCCTGAGCTCCGTCGCAAATTAAAAGCGTTTTTTCAGGGATTGAAGTGCGCACGGCAGCAACGTCGGAATAAGCCCCCGTAACGTTAGAAGCGAGCGTTATTATAACAGCTTTTGCGTTTGCCGCAAGTTCGGAAAGTGCCGTTACGTTAATTTCGCCCCGCTCGTTTAAGGGCGCAAGCTCGACTTTTACCCCCAATTTAGAAAGTCGCTCCAACGGGCGCAAAACGGAATTGTGTTCAGCCACGGTAGTTACCACCTTATCTCCCTGCCTTAAAACGCCGAAAATGGCAATATTTAGCGCCTCGGTGCAGTTTTTAGTGAATATAGTTCTGTCGTACGAATAACCGCCTAAAAAATCGCACAAGGCTTTACGGCAAGCGTAAACGCGTTCTAAACACGCCAAAGATAAAGCGTGCCCACTTCTTCCGGGGTTGGCGCAAGCTTCCATTGACGCGCGCACGGCGCATTTTACCGAATCGGGCTTAAAGCCGCCCGTTGCGGCGTTGTCTAAATATATCATATTTTATCTCCGTATCATATTATATACCATGGCGAATTTTAAAGCGCCAATGATTATTATATTTTACTACGGAAGGTATAAATTATGACGGAAATTTTAGCCGTTTTTCGCTCGCGTTCGCAAGCCGCCGACTGTTACGCAAAGTTTAAGGCAAATAATATTGCAGCAAAGCTTATTAATACGCCCAAGGAATGCAATATAGGGTGCGGACTTTCGGTTAATTTTTCAACCAACGCGTTTAATACCGCCAAGTTTATTATTGCTAAAACGGGGTATTCTGCGTTTTACGGCTTTTTTAAAATGCAAATTAAATACGGACGGTTAATACTTTTTAAATTATAAAAATATCCGCGCAAGTGCGGATATTTTTTTACTTTTACCGTTGCAATTAAAAAAAATATATGTTACAATTTTTTTATGAGCAAAAAGATTATTTTAAAAGAGCTTGAACGCCTTTATCCCGACGCAAAACCCGCGCTTATTTACACCACCACATACGAGCTTTTAATTGCCGTAATGCTTTCGGCGCAATGCACCGACGAGCGCGTGAATAAAGTAACCGCCGAGCTGTTTAAAAAGCACAATACCCCCCAAACTATGCTGGAATTAAGCCAAGAAGAGTTGGAAAGATATATATTTTCGTGCGGGCTTTATAAAAGTAAGGCGGCGCATATTTTATCTGCGACGAAAGATATAGTTGAAAAGTTTAACGGCGAAGTACCCAGCGCTCATAATGACCTTAAAACGCTTGCCGGCGTGGGACAAAAAACGGCTAACGTAGTTTATTCGGTAGCCTTTGGCGGCGACGCTATTGCCGTTGATACGCACGTTTTTAGGGTGAGCAACAGATTGGGACTTGCAAAGGCGGAAACGCCCGCTAAAACGGAAGAACAGTTAAAGGTTGCCATACCTAAAAGGGATTGGAGCAAAGCGCATCATTGGCTTATTTTTCACGGCAGAAGAGTGTGCAAAGCGCAAAACCCCAACTGCGAAAATTGCACTTTAAATAAATATTGCAAATTTTTTAAAAGAAAATAGTTAGGCGTTTTTATGCTACTCGTTTTACCAAAAAGCGTTAACACCCCACCGTTTGAACGGTGGGGTGTTTTATAATATAATTATATTTTATTTACAGTTAAAAGCCTTATAT
>JAGAMH010000108.1 GCA_017624815.1 Clostridia bacterium | reverse complement strand
CCTTGGAATACGTAATCGTCGCCTTCACCCTTCACAACTTGATCTGCGGAAGGAAGCGCGATTCCTGCGGTTAAAACTTGTGCGTGCGTAAAGCTGATAACGCCGTCTTCGCCTTTCGTAAGATTTGAAATTTCGTTATTTGCTTGAAGTGCTGAATAATATTCGTCTGCGATCACGCCGCCTTGGGGATCGATTACAACTTTAGCTTCTACTGCTGCGGTTAAATTAACTGCTGCGGAAGTAACTTTGCCGCTCTTTACTGCGAAAGAAGTATCGCCGATTACGAAAGAATCGCCGCCGCTGGGATATACGATACTATAATTGTCGGTGGTTTCCTTTCTGCCGGTTTCGTATTCAAGTTCTACTTCCATACCGGTTTGGTCTACGGATTCACCTGCGTAATACGTTAAATTGGTGGGGTTGGTTTTAACGGTAACGCTCTTTAATACTTCTTTAACGGTAATAACTATGTTCATATCAGAAGTAACGGTGATAAGATATTTGCCTTCTTTGTTAGCGGTAACGGGAGTTTTACCCTTTTTAACCGAGCTAACTTCGTAGCCGTTAGTACCTTCGATAGAAACGACGAGTTGAGTACCTTCTTTAACTTCGGTGGGAAGTTCGTCGAAGCCTTCTACTACTATGTTAGCGTTGGTGCTAGCTTTGTCGCCTTCTTTAATTTCCCAAGTAACTGCGTACTTAGTACCACAAGCAGGTAACGCAAACAAGCATACTGCCATAACTAACGCTAATATAGCCGTTAATAACCAGGACTTTTTGTTTGTCATAAAATTTCTCCTTAAATAGATTTTTTGCGGATTTTCCGCTATTTCATATAAATTTTAAGTGAAAAAATATAAATTGTAAATATACACCTTTTTCAAAAAGTATACTTTTAATATCACAACAAATTAAGTATAAAAATTGCAATGCTTTTATAGGAAAACGCCGCCAAAAATGGAAAACACAACAACTTTTCGTTACCTGATAATTGTATATAAAGAAATATGGTAAAGATAGGCAACATTACGTTTTATAAATATTTACATTATCCGAACACAACAAGGCTTTTAGTTCTCCCCGCTTTTACACGTCCGCTTTGACCGCCGCCAAATATTTACACCGTCCGCGTATAGCTGCGCAACTTTTTAGTGCCACTAATTTTATCAACGTTAATTTTTAACAACGCTACGTTGCCGCCCGTTTTTAACACCGACAATCGCCACGCCAAATTGCGCGTTTTTGTTTTACGTCGCATCCCCACTTTTGTAACCTTTATCCCGCCACAATTAAGAATTGAATAAAAAACGTGGCGCGGAGTTTGCACTCCGCGCCACAACGCTTATAATTTATAACTTTTAAAAGTTAATTATTAAGTTAAGCTAGCCCAAACGGAATCGTTGCCGTAAACGCCTGCTGCGTCGAATACGGAAGCGGCTGCCTGCGTTTCTTCGGCTGCTATTGCTATGTCTGAAATGACCATAGTTGCCGCGGAAATCATAGTGTTTGCAGATTCAACGCCCATTTGAATGGAAATGGTAGAAGCGGCTTTTTCAACGAATTCAACTTCGATATCGTTGTCGCCCGCTACAAGGGATACTACTTTACCGTTAACGGTGATGTTACCTGCTACGGAAGAGTTGATTTTAAGCGTTAATTTATAATGTCTGCCCGTTACATGGGTGGTATCTTTATAGAATAACTGAACGCCGAACCAACAGAAACCGGTAGAAGTCCATTCAAGCGTAGCTGCACCGTCTGCGAAAGACGAGGTTAAAGTTACGGTAGAACCGCACCAGTTTTGGTCGTGCCATTCAAGCAATTTGCCTGCGTTTGCAACTGCAGCGTCTTCGCCGCCGTTAATTACTTCGGATATAGCAACGTCTACTGCTTCGCCGTAAACTATATCGCTGGGAACTTCGGGTTCGGGATCGGGGGTAGGAGTCGTGCCGCCTTCTACTATTGCCCAGTTAATGTCGGTTAATACGAATACGCCTGCGGTTATAATTGAAGAACCTTCTGCGTAAGTACCGATTTGGATGGAAAGTGAAGGGCCGTCGCCTGCGCCGCTTTCCGCGTAAACTACCGATACGTCGTTATTGCCTACTGCCAAAGCAATTACCGTGCCGTTTACGGTAATGTTGCCCGCTACGGAAGAGTTAATTTTTAAAGTTAAGGTGTATTGAGAACCTGCCGTTAACGCAGAGTTTTCATAGAAGATTTGGTTGGAATACCAGTTACCGCCGTTTACTACTTCGAAAGATATCGTTCCGTTGTCGTAAGTAGCGTTGGTTATACCTGCAAATTCAGTCCAGTAATAATACTTGCCAGCGTTTGCAACTGCGTCCGTTGCGCCACCTGCGAATAAGTCGTAAGATACGCCGCCGTTTGCCACGGTATAGGTGGTAAGAACTTGAGATGCGTCGGAGCTTTGATACATTCCGCTACCTATTGCAACTGCTTTAATATCGTAAATGCCGTCTTCCATGGTGGAGTCGTCGATAGTTTCGCCGCTTTGAAGGGTTACTTGGTATTTAATTGCGTCGCCTTGGCAGAATAATAAGGTATATGCGTCTGCGTTTGCAACTTCTGATACGGTTGCAACCTTATCGGAAATAGAAACGGACGTAGGTGCGCTCAATTTTTCGGGAGTGTATTCGCTGAAACTCATGTTGGAGATGGACATTGTGTTTTCAGCTATAGCCGTGCCCGCGCTAGTACCGCATTGAATAGATACCGACGCCGCGGTTACGTTATTTGCGTTATTAGCCGCTTCGTTATAGAATATTTCAACGTTATTAGTGCCTTCAACTAAGGATACTACCGTACCGTTAATGGTTATATCGCCTGCTACGGCAGATTCGATAGTACAGGTAAATTTATAGTTTTTACCAACTTGGTTAGCCGCGTTTTTGTAGAAAATTTGGAAGCCGAACCAGCAAGCGTTAGAGCCGCCAGTATAAGCAAAGGTTGCCTTACCGTTAGCGTATTCTGCTTGCGAAACCGCTACGTCTGCACCTAAGTTGTATTCAGCTTTACAATCCCAGTAAATAAACTTGCCGGGGTTTGCAGTAGCGTCGCCTTCAACGCCGGCGGAGATTACGTAATAATCTGCGGGTTTGCTATCCCAAACTACGGTTACTTCACAAGAAGCCGAGCCTGCCGCTCCACGTTTTGCGGTAATGGTTGCAGTTCCTTCTTTAATAGCCGTTACCACGCCGTTTTCAACGGTTGCAACGGATTCGTCGCTACTTACCCAAGTAATAGCTCCGTTATCTGCAGCGGTTGCCGTTAAGGTAAGGGTTTGACCGCGTTCTATACTTGCGGTGGTTTGCGATATAGTTACGTCTATCTTGCTAACCGTTACTTCGCAAGTTGCCGTAGCTTCGCCCGCTTTTGCCGTTATGGTTGCAGTGCCTTCTTTACGTCCCGTTACAATGCCGCCTTTACTTACCGAAGCTACGCTAGCGTCGCTACTCGACCATTCGATTTTACTTTCGTCGGATGCGGTTGCAGTTAATTCAACCGTTTCGCCAACGATTATAGATGCGCTCGTTTGCGATATGGTTACGGTAGGGTTACCACCGCCGCAAGCGGCAAAGGCAACAACTGCCAAACACATAGCCATAATTGCAGAAAGTAAAGCAACTAATGTCTTTTTTCTCATTTTTGTTCTCCTTTATATTAATTTTATTTAAAATTTCGTTTGAAATTTTTTTCGTATTATGCGTGCGCTTGCACTAAAACTTTTTAAGCAATTAAGATTTTTTACGTTTGCTTTGAAAAAGCAAACGGGGCGCGCCCATTTAATTTTTTTAGTTAAAATTTTAAATTGACGGCTATATATGCCTTAATTATGCTTATATACCCTTACGTAATCAACGTACATTGCCGCAGAAGTAAAATCTTTAGGCGGGCGTGTTCCACCATCGTAATTGCCGCCTACCGCCAAGTCGAAAAGAAGGTAAAAAGGTTTATCGAAGGGAGCGGATGGCGCGGTGGAAGCTTCACTATACCATCTATCGTTAGTTAAGGTGAAAACTGCCTTTCCGTCTATATACCAAGTTATTTTTTCCGCCGTCCAATCTATTGCGTAAACGTGCCATTCTTCCGTACTTGAAGTTAGAGTATGAGAAGTGCCTAAATAACGGTTATTAGGCCAACCGCCGCCAAAATGCAAAGTGGTATCTACAACGTTGCCAAGCCTTCCCTTCGCCTCCATTATGTCAATTTCGCCGTTCGTTGCCCAACCGCCGTATTCGTTGTTGGTGCTAGAATGGCTGGTAGGCTGAGGGAGCATCCAAAAGGCAGGCCACATTCCGTTTATTGCGGGAGTTTTCATTTTAGCTTCTATATAGCCGTAAGTAAAATAGGCTAAATCACGCGTTAAAATGCGCGCCGAAGTGTAATCTTTGCCGCCATATTCCCTTTTTTGAGCCGTTATTATAAGCGAGCCGTTGTTTACTTGAACGGAATCTTCGGTATAATACTGCAACTCGTTATTGCCCCAGTTGTTCGGTCCGCCAATATTGCCGTGATAAACGTCTTGCGTGCCCGTTTGATATCCCCATTTGGTTAAATCTAATGCGTTGCCGTCGAATTCGTCGCTCCAAACTAAGGTTAAAGTTTCTTCGTTGCCGCCGTCCGAGCCGGAGTTGTCGCCCGTTTCGCCGTTATTGCTACCCGAACCTGAATTATCGCCGCCTGCTTGTTTTTCGTTTACTTGTACCGTGCACGTTGCCATTGCCGAAGCCGTGTAGGCAGTTATTACCACTTCGCCTTTACCCACGCCGACTACCGTCCCTTGCGAAACGGTTGCAACGTTTTTGTTTGCAGACTTCCATTCTACCGTATCGCCGTTAGACGCCGTTGCCGTTAAGGTTACTCCGTCCCCAACGGTTAAAACAAGCTGCGTTTGGCTTATAGTTACCGTTACGGTAGGGGTTGGCGCTACGCACGAACACAAGGCAAATAAGAATACGCTTAAAACGAGCGTAACAAGCCGTATATTTATAAATTTTGCCTTTAACATTTTGTGTTTGCCTTTTTGCTAAAATTTTTACAACTAAATTATACTATTACGAAAAACCTTCTCCAATGACCGAAAATAGAACAAGTATATATTTTATACTTTTTTTAAAATAAGTATATTTTAATTGGTTTACTTAAGCTTATATTTTTGCGGCAAAATATAAAAAAAGAATGTGCACTAAATTAGAACATAAAAAAATCCAACGCTTTACTGCGTTGGATTTCTCGGTTTTTAAATTAATTCATTATGCTACTACGAAGGTAGGCATTGAATATTGAGATTTTAAAGTATAGGTTTTTTCGCCTAAGGTAATAGTCTCTTCGGTTATGCTAACTTTAACGTCACCGTTTTTAGAACCGTCGAAATTTGCTCCGTATACTCTAAGGTGAGGATAGAAGGTTAGACCTGCGGCTTGGTCGGTTATATCCACCCATAATTCAACGGAAGTGCCGTCCGTTACTACGTCGCTGAGCACAAGGTTAGTTTTACCGTCGAAAATTTGGAAAGTTTCGGGGTCGTAACCAACGTTTTCGCAAGCAATAATATAATATACTCTACCTTCTTTTTCTTGTAAATCAGCACCAGTTATAGTTACCGACCTACCGGTATGAACTACGTTGAGGGAAGGCATTTCGTACTTGTTGGATAAGGTATAAGTAGATCCGTTAAGTTCTACGACTTTGCCGTCTTCAAATACTAAGCTATCGCCGCGAAGGTCGCCGTTGCTGTTTGCGCCGTTTACGTATTTAGTAGTAGTTCCGTCTACGGTTAATCTTAACTTAGGATAAATGTTAGCACCGCTACCGATTTTGGTTGCGTCGATATAGAACTTAACTGTGAACGTCGTTAAGTCGTATTTAGCGGGCTTTAATAAAACTTCGTTATCGCTAAATAATTCGTACTGCTCTGGAGTATAACCTACGTTATTAAACGTAAAGGTATACCAAACTTTGTCGCCGTCTACTTCGATATCAGCTGCGGTTATTAACGTATCGTAATATACTTCAATATTGATAGTTTTGGTTGCGGTTACGCTTTGGTCTGCAACTAAAGTTACTTTAACTTGGTTGTCGCCGAATAAATATACGTCTTTATTTTCTTCTGCAATTTTTTCAACGGTGTATAAAGATTTGTCTAACGCTACTTCGCTGCCGTCGGACATAACTGCAATAACCGGAGTATTTGCAACTGCGTCGCCGTATGCGGGGGTATAAGCTTCGTCTACTCTTATAGCGGTTACGGTTGCACCTTCTTCTACTGCAGCACCTGCGGTTTCAACGATTACGTAATCAACGTTTACGGTTGCAAGAGCTTCATCCCAACAGTTAACTTGGCTAAGAGTACTGGTTTTAAAATCTAAACGGATTGCGTTTATACCAGCTTTTAAAGCGACGTTTTCAACCGTTACGTTGAAATAAACGCCAAATAAAGGTTGATACGTTGCGCTAGGTCCGTGAGCGGGGAGAACTACGTCGTCACCTAAGGTAACGGCTTGACCGTTAACGGTCATATCCATTATGCTGTTGAGCTGTAAGCTACCCATAGAATAAGTCTTATCTTCGTTTTTAATGCAGTAGCTGTTTGCTAAACGGAAGGTTAAATCTGCCGTCGTATTGGTGTAAGAATTAGCATAAAGGATTACGTAAGAAGGAGTGCCTTCTATTGCCGCTTTTTGGAAGTTGCCTGCAAAAGATACTTCTTCAAGTTCGTTATATTCAGCGTCGTATTCGATTTCAGTTTTAGAATTTCCTCCTTCGATTTTACCGCTTTCGCCTTCAATTTTAGCAGAAACGCTAACGTTTGCGTTTGCGGTAATAGCTTCGTCTGCAGCGTATGTAGCGGTTACATTATAGCTCTTACCTAAAACAGCCGCTTCGTCGGGGATATCAAGGGTGTATTCGCTTGCTTCAAGCTTTCTTTCTCCGTCTGCAAAAGTGCCGTATACTTCGTAAGTTAAGCCTTGTAACGAAGCGCCTTCAGCTACGGTTAAGTCGCCTTTAACAGTTAAAGCGGTGGGCTTTTCTTCCGTTTGAGAAGGTTGTGCAACAATTGCTTCGCCGTTAACTGCAGTACCTTCGTTGGTAATAAGATAGGGAACTATAGTATAGGTAGCGGTTGCATCATAACCAATTTCAGCAACTATCATACCAACTGCAGGTATACCATAGAAAATGGTTGCCGTTTCAAATGTTTTGCTTCCACCCGTAGCAACGTTAACGGTTATACCCGTATAATATTTATTGCTGCCAAAGGTTTGTTCTGCTTCGGTATTTTTAGTAATTTTGTAACCTACTTCTTTGTAATCAGCTACTTCTACGTTGATAGAGGTTGCAAGTATAATGTACTTTTGGTCTACTGATATTAAACATTTTACTTCGCCTATGCCGTTATCCTGTTCTTCGGCTAAAACGGTGAATTCGCCGACGTAAATACCATTGCCGCGGAAGGTTTGCGACTTGGTAATACCTAAAACGCCTAAAACAAGGCTAACCGCCAATATTAAAGCCAATATTGCACCGGCTAAAAATTTTTGTTTCGTTTTCATTGTATTCTCCTAATTTTTTTTATTTTTGCCCCCGTAATATGTTGCAATTACGGGGGATTATTCATTTTTTTAAACGCATTAATCAACGTTAAGTCTGGGCATAGAATATTGCGAGGTAAGCTTATAAGTTTTGCCGTTTAAAGTTACGCTCTTGCCGTCGGTAAAGGTTAAGCCTTTGTCGCGTATATCGCCGTTTGCGTTTGCGCCGTTTTCATAATTTAATTTTAAACCGTTTTCAGCGTCGATAATAAGCCTTAAGTGAGGATAGAACACCGTGCCCTTCGCCATGTCGGTTATATCCGTTTTCATTTCAAAGGTTTTAACGCCTAAGGTTACTTCTAAGGGCAATACGGTATTGCCGTCGAAAAGCTCGAACTGATCTGCGGTATAGCCAATACTAGATCCAGTAAACACATAATAAACTCTGCCGTTTTCAATTACCACGTCTGCTGTTAATACTGCAATTTCTTGGTATTCTTTTACCTTATACGAACCGCTGGTTCTTAGCGCGTTGTCGCTCTTTAAGTCTGCGGTAATGGTGTATTCGCCAAATTCAACGTAATCCTTACCCGTGCCGCCAGAAATACTGATATTGCACAAGCTAGAATCTATTACGACTTGAGTACCGTTATTAAGAGTACCTACGATGGGAACTTCTACCTCGGAAAGGGGTTGACCGTATTCCATATTTAATACGCTTGTTGCTACCTCTATTGCCGATATGGTGTAATTTTCGGGGATCTCTCTGCCTACGGTATCAAAGTGAACGTAGTCGATATTCATTGTGGAAGGAGATTCACCCCAACAGTTAGCGTCGCCAATGGTGCTGCGTTTAAAGTTGAACTTAACGTTGTTTACACCTACGTCGAATTGTACGTTTTCAAAGGTGAATTCGTAATAGATGCCGTATAAAGGAGCGTATGTTTCAGCAGGACCGCATCCCTTTAAGATAACCGTGGTGGGAATTTGAACTTCTCTTCCGTTAACGGTTAAATCCAAAATGGTATTAATTTGCAAAGGTTTCATCATATAACCGTCGTTAGCGTTAGTTCCGTTAGCGTAGCAGTTATAGCTGTTGCCGCAGCGCATGGTAATGTCGCCAACTGCGTTAGTTTCAGAATTGAAGGTAAGCGTTAACGAACCTTCGCCGCCGTTAGTAACCGTTTTAGAGAAGTTTCCTGCAAATTTAACTTTGTTAGTTTGTTCGGTAATTACGCCGTTAATAACCTTATATTCCGTTTCTTCTTTAACTGCACCGCCTACGATAACACCATCTTCACCTTGTATGGTGTTACGAACGGTTACTTCTGCAACGTCTGTTTTGGTTGCGTCTTCACCGTAAGCAATTTCCATTTTATACTGCTTACCGAACGCTACCGCCGTGTTTGCGTTTGCCACGGTGTATTCGCTACTTGTTAAAGGTTTACGGTTGCCGTTTTCGTACACGGCGTTTACTTCCATTTGGGCGTTGCCTAAAACGTCGCCCGCGTTAACTATTGCTTGGTCGTTTACTATCATTATAGAAGTAACCGCACCGTTGTTAAGAGTTTGAGAAACGCCTATTTCAATGTTGGCAGTTTTTGTAATTTCGCCTTCGGTATAGCTTATTGCAACACTATTGTCCGACGCGGTTAAAGCTGCCGTTTTATCAACGGTGTAATCTTCGCTAGTTAAAGGCTTAACCGTGCCGTCGTTATATACGGCGTTTACTACCATACCGTCGGTGCTGAACGTTGAACCAACTGCGTATTTAACACTATAAGGGTTAACAGCTACTTCAATGCTTTCTAACACTACGGGTAAAAGCGAAACGTTAATTTTTGCCGTTTTATTGCGGTAAGTTACCGTTATATCGCCGCCCTTTTGATAGAAGTCTGCCGCAGTAGATACTTGATATTTACCTAATTCTATTACTTCGGTATAATTTTCACCTTCGGGCGAGGTATAGCTTGCTACCACGTTAACGTCTTCTGCCTTTGCAAAAGCTACGTCGTTAGCGTAATACGCAACGCCTTCCTTTAAGGTTGCCGATATAGAGTTTAAAACGGGTTTTTTGTTTTTGTTGGAAATTTCTTCGTTTTTAGTTTCTACTTCTGCTAAATAATCTTTATAGTCAGAGTAAGACGATATGGGAAGCACGGCTAAAACGGTTGCCGTTGCAACGCCTACTACGCCGAGAATTATTTTTTCAATTAAAGTCTTTTTAATCATCTTAAGTACCTCCCGTTAAGCGTTAAGCCAAGGCATTAAATACGCCTTGCGGACTATCATATACGCCCAGAACGCGCCGCCTACGAATACGACGATGTTCAAGTCTACGAGAACGACTTTCCACCATTCCCAAGATTCGATTACCGAGCCTGCGATAATTTGGTCTACGTCCTCGTTTGCATTATAAACGCTGTTGGTATAGCGTGCGTTTAAGAAGGTGTATAACTGGTGATGGCATACTTCTTTAACCTGCGCTTGAATACGGTTAGATGCGTTAAAGCCCGTTCTTAAAGATTCTCTCTTACCGCCGAGAAGAATGTCGCCGCCTGCACGAACGGCGTCTTCAATTGCCATATAGCCTTGCGACCAACCGTCCACGTAGTCGGTTACGACCATGCCCTTAAAGCCCATTTCGTTACGAATAACGCCGGTAATTAGCGCTTCGCTGCCTCCCGTCCAAACGTTGCCTATACGGTTGTAAGAGGACATTATACCTACGCATCCGCCTTCTTGTATGCACATGCGGAAGGGCTTTAAGTAAATTTCACGAAGAGCTTGTTCGTTACACCAAGTGTACATAGAGTCACGTTCGTGTTCCGTTTCGTATAATACGAGATGCTTTAAGTAGCCGTAGTGTCCGGTGTTTTTAATACCTCTCATTTCTTGGGTGAGCATTAAAGCAGAAAGGAATCCGTCTTCTGAGAAGTATTCGTAGTTACGTCCGCCCCAAGCGCTACGGTGAAGGTTTGCGCCGAAGCCGTATACGCCGTCCATTGATAACGCCGACATTTCTTTGCCGTAGTTAATACCAAAGGTATATGCGAGGGTGGGATTCCAGGTTTGAGCAACTACCGTTGCGCAAGGGAAGCCAGTACCGCGTTGAGAGCCTGCGTTGAAAGAACGAACTTGGTTAGGTCCGTCGTAGTCTTTAAGTTCGGGTTTGCCAACAGAGCCAACTGCAGCGTTGCCGAACGAGCCGCTGTAAACTACGTTAGACGCTTCTGCTAAAGTAATTTGATTTAAAAGAGGTTCCCACAAGGGGTTATCGTAATCTGAACCTAAAAGTAAGCCTAATTTGGTTACTTCGTTGTTAGCGTAAACTTTACCGTTGTCGCCAGAATAATCTACGCCGTTATAAGTCCAATTAGTAGATTTTTGTCCCCAAATTACCGTTTCGTTGGAAACGGGGTTGCCCCAAATGTCGGTGGTTGCGTTATCCCATTCGGCCGCAGCAGCTTTGGAATATTCGTTATGTTCTTTAACGTTTGCCGCCATTTCTCTGTCGGCAATTTTGCTCATAGAGGCAGGATCGGGGAAGCTTGCTCGAGAAATAAATCCGATATTTTGGTTACTGTCGGAACCGTCTAAGCTTGCACCGTCTACTGCGTCTTCACTGGTAAACTTGTTGGTGATTTTAGCGCCGTTTGCAGGATCGTTGGTAATTAAAAGGTTTTCGGAAACGTTGTAGGTGATTATACCTTCGGTTGCTTGTGCACCGCCAGTAAAGTCGACCGTTTTTACGTTGTGGGAGTCGGTCATAAGCTTGAGCTGATATTCGCCCGCTTCCATAACGTAGCCCTTATGCGCCGAATTAACCTTGCCGTACGCGTCGTAAGATGCAAAATCAAACGCGTCTACGGTTACTTTAACTATTTCGGAAGCACCGGGAGCAATGGGATTAGTTTTTACGAACCCTACTAAAGATACGTGAGATTTTTCAACGGTATTTTTATAAGGTGCGGTAACGTAAACTTCTACTACGTCTTGACCAACGTATTCGCCTACGTTTTCAACTAATACTTCTATGGTGATTTCAGATTTTTCGTTAATTTCAGAACCTTCTGCAAGGGATATAGATTTTACCGTCCAATCGAAATTGGTGTAGGAAAGACCGTAACCGAAAGGATATTGAACTACGCTGTCGTAACCCGTTACGGTAACCTTTTGGTCGTTTTCGTCTAAAATTTCTCTGTTGTAGTTTGCCCAAACGCCTGCTACGTCGGCAGTTTCATACCACTTATAACCAACGTAAATGCCTTCTACGTAGTCGATAAACGCAGGAGCGGTACGAGTGCCAACGCCCGCGTTACAATCCGCTCCGGTGGGGTATACGTCTTGACCGTTGGTATAATGGCCAATACCCTGTGCGCTGGTGCGCATGTAGCTTATATTGCTCTTCATATCGTAAGCGTAGGTATCTGCAAAATGTCCAGAAGGGCTAACCTCGTTGCCTTCTTCGTCAACGCCGTATAAAACGTAAGGTATTGCAGCTGCCGCACGAGTACCCGTTGCTCCTACTACTATACAAGCGTCTATACCGGGGATGGTATCAACGAAGTCGAGTTCCATAGTGTTGGTGGAGTTAATTATTACTACCACGTTTTCGAACTTAGAACCAACGTATTTTAAAAGCGCCTCTTCTTCGGTAGAAATTTCAAGATAATGACGGGAAGGGTCGATGGAAACGCCTTCTGCGCCCGCTTTATACTGTACGCGGGTAGGGTCTTCCGTTTCGCCTGCGTGTCTGCCGATTACGACGAAAGCCGTATCGGAATAGCTTTCAGCCGACGTTAATAACGTTGCGGGATAATAGCTCATAGAAGGTTCGAAAAGTCTGTAGAACTGATCGTAGAATTTACCTATAGAGCCGGTATCGCCAACGGGACTTTGGAAATCGTTGTAAAGAGCAGTGAGTTGATTATTATATTCAACGTTATACATCTCCAACGCCTTTAAAAAGTCGATATTTTCAGATGCGCTGTTGTTTTCGGGAACGACTTGACCGGAACCGGAACCGCCGTATACCCAATCGATTGCCGCATGTCCGAATACGTTGACTTGCGACGCTTCGTCGTAATCTAAGGGTAAAACGCCGTTATTTTTAACTAATACCGTTCCTTCAACGACGATATCCTTAGAAAGGTCTTGTCCTTCTGCTCTTGCAGCAGCAACGGCTTCTTCGTCTACCATAGGGGGACAAAGTAAACCGGTGATGTTTTGAGCCAAGGTAGGATCCAACAAAATGTTGTTTGCCACTATCATAACTACCATAAGTACTACGATAACGGCAAGCTGAATCCATTGTCCAACTTTAAACTTCATAGTTTCCTCCATAAAAAAAATTTTAATTTGGTTGATAACAAAAAGCCTCTTAATATCTTATAAAAATTTTTCCCTATTAAAGCATTTTAAAGGAGAGTAACCGCACTCTCGGTTACTCTCCTTTTTTTATGTAGGTTCCGTAATAAAAAAACCAAATTTTTTAATTACAAATTTTTATACCATATATTAAATTACTTCCCATATCTTCCTTTATCGAAAAAAGTATAGCATAAAAATATTATGCTGTCAATATTTTTTTTATTTTTTATATATAAAATATATAACCATAAAACAAGCGTTTTGCCGTGAAAGGCTTGTTTGCGTCGGGTGCATTTTAATAAACGTTAAAAAACGGGGTAGAGTTTTAGCCCTACCCCGTTCGTTTAATATTTTTAAGTTGTGTTTTTTGCGGATAATGCTGTCCAAAAAGGGCGTTACCATTTAATTACACCCCCAACTATAGCCCAATTAACGCAAGTTGGCAGGATTGTAACCGCTTTATTTTAACTTACAACGACGGATACGTTAGCGTTTTCGTTAACGCTGTCAGGTCCGCTATTGTTTTGAGCGGCAAAGGTAGATGTTAAGCTGCGTATGCGCGCTTCAATCGCCCTTTTTGCGCCGCTTTCTGCGTATTCACGGCTTTGGCTTATTTCGGAGTCTACAACCGTGCTGTTTGCCGCGGTGCTGTTGTGGTGAGAATCCGTGCCGATATAAGCGTTAATTTCCGCATTGTTTTTAATTAAAGTTACCGTTGCGTTCACTTTTACTTCGGGAGTTTCACCACTCGTAACGTAAACGTCGAGCGAAGTAATTCTTGCCGCTCTTACAAACTTAGTATATCCGTAATCTACGTTAATACTTGCAGCGTTAAAATTGCTATTAAGATAGTTTTTGTAACTTTCAAAATTATAAGTATTAGCCTTAGTTACCCTAGGTTCGTCTTTCTTTGTATTAAAATTGTTTTTAGTGGTAGGCGTTTTAGGTTTATAGCCGTAAGAAACTTTTTTGGGCTTAACTATTCCTATAATTAATATAGTTAAATAAAGGTGCACTATAGCAACCGCAACGGCAGTTATAGGGCTAAGAATTATAGCCGCAACGAAAAATACGATTGCAAACACAATTCCCTTTTCCTTTAAAATGGTAAACAGCTTAAATAAAACTAACTCGTCGTGATACAAAAAGCGGTTTACAACCCACAATATTAGGTAATGAACGATTGCCGCCGCACCGATAAAAGGCGGCATACCTATGATGTTTAAAGTGTCGCCACGTTCAATTGCGTCGAAAAAGCCCGTGAAGAAAGCGCAATATAACATAACGATAAACGCAGAAATGGCGAGCCATGCTACAATCTTTAAAATGTGTAAAATAGCTTTCATTTTTTAATCCCCTTGTAAAAATATTTTAATTAACAAAAGTATAACACCGCAAAATAAAAATGTCAATAGGCTCAATGGTTATTTTTACTAAACCAAGATAATGTAATTTTACTTCGTTTACCGCTTCTTTACCAAAAATTTAACGGTAAAGCGGCGGGGTGGCAATCATGCCTCCCAGCCACTTGAGATTTTAATCTTTTTTTGTATGTTTTTTCTCAAAACTATTAATAGCGGAAATAAACCTATCCTTACGCTTCTTACTGCTCTGCTTTGGTGATTTCGCCTTTGGCGAAGGCTCGGCTTCGCCGTAGCACGGACTACAATCGTGCGCTTTTACTGCAACCAAAAAGAGCAGGAACAAAAATGTTCCTTACGCTTCTTACAACTCCGCTTTGGTGATTTCGCCTTTGGCGAAGGCTTGGCTTCGCCGTAGCTCGGACTACAACCGTGCGTTCTTACTGCAACCAAAAAGAGCAGGAACAAAAATGTTCCTTACGCTTCTTACTGCTCTGCTTTGGTGATTTCGCCTTTGGCGAAGGCTCGGCTCCGCCGTAGCTCGGACTACAACCGTGCGTTCTTACTGCAACCAAAAAGAGCAGGAACAAAAATGTTCCTGCTCTTTTTGGTGCTGGTGATCGGACTTGAACCGATACGGCTGTTACACCGAGGGATTTTAAGTCCCTTGCGTCTGCCTATTCCGCCACACCAGCGTTGGAGGCGCCACCCGGATTTGAACCGGGGGATAAAGGTTTTGCAGACCTTGGCCTTACCACTTGGCTATAGCGCCTTCTTGTTTGCGTTAAGTAAAAAAATAAATAGTGCGGTTGAATTATATGGAGCGGGAAACGAGATTCGAACCCGCGACATTCACCTTGGCAAGGTGACGCTCTACCACTGAGCCATTCCCGCATAACATTCATCCGCACTATTTAATTGGTGGGAGCTATAGGGCTCGAACCTATGACCCTCTGCTTGTAAGGCAGATGCTCTCCCAACTGAGCTAAGCTCCCGAACGCTTAAATAATATACCAAATATATTTTTAAAAAGCAAGCGTTTTTACACAATTTTTATAATTTTTTTAAAATTTTTTTTAATTGCGTTTTTGCCATTTTTTCACCACAATATATTGTGTATAAAAGCTAATAGTGCAGCATATTGCAACCTACCCTTAACTTTCCGTAAAGAAAAAGATAAGTAAATCGCTTTAAATTTACTTATCCTTACGTGTTTAAAAAAATATCATATTATATCTTAAATAAATTAAAAGCTTTTATTAAATATAATAAATCTACAGTTTATTACTCTTACCCATATTACATCTATCACACAGCGTTCTTAAATTTGAAGGCATGGTTTGTCCCCCTTTTGATACGGGAATAATGTGGTCAACGTGTAGCTTTACACCATCCTGTGCACTTGACCCGCAAATTTGACACTTGAAATTATCTCTTTTTAATATGTTATATCTTAAAGAATCCGACATCTTTGCTCGTTCAACTTTAATTTGATATTGCCTTGTTTGCCTTTGTTCTTTAAGTTTAATAGTATAGTCAAAAAATCTTTTTAATTCATTTAGAGTATAGCTTTGGTCTTTACTATAATGATTTCTGCCTGCTGGAGAAGTATAAGTTGCTTTACAGTATATTGTTACGTCAACTTGTGGCTTAGGTAACATTTTTTTTGTAAAAACTCGGTTTTCATACTTAATAAACGTAGTATATTTAAAATTTATCTGCTTACAAAAATCTTCAGAAGCCGTTGATTTAATTTCCCCCACGTGATTAATATACTCGTTATACATATTGGTATTATTATCGAGCTTTTGTATTATATTTCGATAGAAATCCTCGTTTGAATCAATAAGAGTAATTAAATAATCATCAAGAGAAAAATTATCTAATTGTCTTTTTGAGTTACACGCTTGTTGCTTTGAATAGCGAGACCTTAACGTTTCAAAATGAATCGTATTATTATATTCAAGTAAGGCTCTTATTCTTTCACTATTTTCTAAAACAAATTTTTTATTTTTAAAATCTATAATAGCCCACACTATTAACCCGATTAAAAGCACGGCTATTATAATTATTACCGCTTCACCTCTACTCATTTGTTTTTCCTTTTCTATATTATTCGCCATATTTTATCATATAATGTTAAAAAAAGCAATAAAAAAGTTTGCGCGCCTTTCACCTTTTATAATCATATTCCATAGGGCGTTCTTTTTATTTTAATATTATTTTATTTCTTTTTTGCGTTTACTGCAAGTACTTCGTATGTTGCCGAATTAAACATTATCGTGCAGTTATTTGCCCGAACGTACAAATAGTGCCCTCCACTTTTACAGCCGCCTATTGCACCTTGGTCGGATATGCTTTCAGCATTTTTTATCTCTTTTTTCAAAAATTCGGCTAAGTTTTTATTTTCGAGCAATTTCAAAGTTTTTTTAATCTTTTTTTCAAACCGCTCACTTTTAAGATACCACTCACCAATATTTTTAAGTAATTTGTTTTTATATTCTTCCGTGAGATCGTCATAAAAAAAGTTATAAACGTCTACCGCAGCGTTGTAAAACTCGTACGGAACGTATACCCTATAATTTTCTAATTTACACGCAAAATTCGTTGACACCCCGCTTCCGTAAGGTAAGAACGAAGAAGGTATTTTATTTTTGTCAAACGCATCTTTTAAAATTTCACCAAAATAATTATCGCATTCGGTAAAAAAACAAAAATCGCCCTTATCTGCTACTCTTAAACTTGCACCACAATTATTACAAATGTTATCCTCACAAAGTGTTTTACATTTATCGCAATAAAACATAATTACCTCTCTCAATTTTATCACGTTTATTTTAACATATAACGTATGTTTTGTAAATACCCTTATTACAAAAAAGTCGCCGCTATATGGCATAGCGGCGAAAACGTGGTACGCCTGAATGGATTCGAACCATCGGCACCGAGCGTCGGAGGCTCGTGCTCTATCCAACTGAGCTACAGGCGTGTATTTGCGGCATATTGCCGCGTGAATTTAATTTTTTGCGTAGGCTTTTACTAAGTTTAAAAGTATTTTTACTACCTTTTGCATAGACTGTACGGAGATAAACTCGTTTAATCCGTGCGCGTTGTGCCCGCCCGTGCATATATTGGGGCAAGGTAGCCCTTTAAAAGAAAGCCCCGAGCCGTCCGTTCCGCCGCGGATGGGCATTACTATGGGCGTTACGCCTTCTGCCTTCATTGCTGCTACGGCGTTTTCTACTAAATGAAAATGTTCTTTTATTACTTCGGCGCAGTTATAATACTGGTCTTTAACTTCAAGCGTTACCATATTAGGATATTTTTCCGCCATAATATTATAAACTTTATTTACGAATTGTTTGCGCTTTTCAAACTCGCTCTTGTCGTGGTCGCGCACTATTCCGCAAACCTTGGCGTTTTCTACGCTGCCGGAAACGTCCATTATAAAATAATAGCCTTCTCTATTTTCGGTTGTTTCGGGGCGTTCGGTTGCAGGGAACTGCGAAATAATTTCGTTTGCCAAAACTATTGCGTTAATCATTTTGCCCTTTGCAACGCCGGGGTGAATATTTACTCCCTTAATATTAAAGATGAAGGCTGCGCCGTTAAAAGTTTCGTAAGAAATTTCGCCTATCTCTTCTCCGTCTACGGTATAGGCGTAGTCGCAGCCAAAGCGTTCCACGTTAAACATTGTTGCGCCGTTGCCTATCTCTTCGTCGGGGGTAAACGCAACGCCTATTTTGCCGTGCTTTATTTCGGGGTGGTCTGTTAAATATTTAATAAGCGACATAATTTCGGCAACGCCTGCTTTATCGTCTGCACCCAAAATGGTTGTTCCGTCGGAAGTTACTATATCTTGCCCAACGTAGTTATTTAACGCGGGGAAATCGTTTGGCGAAATTTTAAGTCCGCTTAAAAGCGCAATATCTCCGCCCGAATACTTTGTAACTTGCGGATTTACGCCGTAGCCTTTGGGGGCTTCTACCACGTCCATATGCGCGATAAACCCTATTGCCGCCCCTGCATTTTCTACGTTGGCGGGAAGGCTTGCGTAAACGTAGCAGTTTTCGTCTACCACGGCGTTTTCTACTCCCATTTCTTTAAGCTCGGCAACGAGCGTGTTTGCCAAATTAAACTGACATTTAGAAGAAGGCCAAACGGCGTCGTTTTCCGAATTCGACGGAGTATCTATTTTTACGTATTTTAAAAATCTTTGTAAAACGTCCATTTTATTTACCAATAAATTTATTATTTTTAATATCGTATTCGTAACCTATCCCTTTAAGGGTGGTTAAAATTTGCTCTTCGTCGGCGTTTAAATCTTCGCATAAGTCGGCAAGGCAAGAATAATCGTCGCGTAGCTTGGTGTTTATATAAGATAATAACATAAAAGCGTCTTTGGGTAACATAAAAATTTTTTCCTTTTAACTTTTATTATTATACCACATTTTATTTTTATTGCAAATTTATAAAAGGTTATGCTATAATATTTTAGTAAAATAAAAGTAGGATTTTGCAATATGGAAAAGAAAACGGTTGTTGTTGGTATGAGCGGCGGGGTAGATAGCTCGGTTGCCGCTTTACTTTTAAAAAACCAAGGCTATAACGTAATAGGTCTTTATATGCTTAACTGGGAAGAAGAGGACGTTAACGGCGCGTGCACGGCAGAAAACGATTACGCCGACGTTCAGCGCGTTTGCTCTCTTTTAGATATCCCCTATTATAGCGTAAACTTTGCCAAAGATTACCAAGACCGAGTTTTTAAATACTTTTTAGAAGAGTATAAGGCGGGCAGAACGCCCAACCCCGACGTTTTGTGTAACCGTGAAATAAAGTTTGGGCCTTTTAGAGAATACGCTTTGGCTATGGGCGCGGACTACATTGCCACGGGGCATTACTGCGGAATAGACCACAACGCCGACGGACACCACTACCTTTTAAAGGTTAAAGACCAAAACAAGGACCAAACGTATTTTTTAAATCAAGTGCACGAATACCAGCTTGAAAACGTTTTATTCCCCCTTGCCAATTTGGAAAAGAGCGAAGTAAGACGCCTTGCCGAAGAAAACGGACTTGCAACCGCCAAAAAGAAGGATTCCACCGGCATTTGCTTTATAGGTGAACGCAATTTTAGAAACTTTTTAAAAACATACCTTCCCGCCCAAAGCGGAAAAATTATTACGCTTGACGGTGAAGTGGTTGGCGAGCACATAGGGCTTATGTACTATACGATAGGTCAAAGAAAGGGGCTTGACTTGGGCGGCAAAAAGGGCGAAAGCGGAAGATGGTTCGTCGTTAAAAAAGATATGAAAAACAACGTTTTATACGTTTCTCACGGCGACGAAACACCGCTATATTCCAAAAGTTGCACGGTAGAAAACCTTAATTGGATAGGATATATGCCCCAATCAACGCAAATTGAGTGCACGGCGAAATTTAGATACCGCCAAGGCGAACAAAAGGTAAAGGTTATTTTAAACGGCGATAGCGCAACCGTAATTTTTGATGAAAAACAGCGCGCCGTTACCGAAGGACAATACGCTGTATTTTACGACGAAACCCGTTGTTTAGGCGGCGGCGTAATTACTGCAGTAGAATATTAAAAATTAGTTTTATAGTAAATGAGGCAATTATTGCCTTATTAAAAAACTCGGCTTAAAAAGTCGAGTTTTTGTTAAAAATTATTCAACCTACGGTTTATTTCTCCCCAACTAAACCAACGGTAGGTGTACTTTTTTAATAATTGCGGCTATAATGTAAGCGTAAAGGAGGTTACCTATGGATCAATTAAAAATAGGAAGGTTTATCGCCGAATGCAGAAAAAAGAAAAACTTAACGCAATCGCAGTTGGCGGAAAAGCTTTACATTACCGATAAAGCAATTTCTAAATGGGAAAGGGGCTTGGCAATGCCCGACTCTTCTATTATGCTTGAACTGTGCGATATTTTAAGTATTAGCGTAAACGAATTATTAAACGGGGAGATAATAAGTATGGAAAAGAACGAACAAAAAAACGAACGAATTTTGCTTGAAATGGCAAAAGAATTAGAAAAGAAAAATAAAACTATTTGGGTTGCCATGTGGGCAATTATGATAGTAAGTATAACGGCGTTAATTGCAGGGTTATTTATCGCCGCATTCTTAATACCAGAAGGCGTATGGCAAATAGTAGCCGTTATAGGTATTAGCGTGGTTTTTTTAATACCTTGCTTTTACGCGTTAAAACTTGAAGTAAGCGTAGGCGCTTACAAGTGCAAAAGTTGCGGTAACGAGATAGTGCCTACTTACAATCAAGCACTTTACGCAATGCACCTAGGAACGACCAGATACTTAAAGTGCCCAAAATGCGGCAAACGCACTTGGTGCAAAAAAGTTATAAATAAAGAGTAACCTGTTTTAAAATCATAGAAACACTCCTTTGGCTAAAACTTTAATATCGTTACGGCGGGCAACAAAAATAGGATAGCGAAATTTTCGCTATCCTTTTATAATGCTAAACTAAAGTCGCGTCCTATAAAAATTTTAATAGCTCTCACGCTAATTTTACGGTAAAAGGTCAGTAAAAAACGAACGAATTCTTTTTTAAATTAGTTAGGCTATTTACAAATTTATAAATTATGGTATAATATAAGGGTATTAAGATAACCGTAACACAATAAATATAAGGGAGTGTACTATGAAAGAATACGAATTTCCTGCAATTTTTCACGTAGCCGAAGAAGGCGGTTACTGGGTAGAATTTCCCGATTTGTGCATTTATACACAAGGGGATGATTTGGAAGAGGCAATAAATATGGCGGGAGATTGCCTATTATGCTACGTTGACGAAATAACGGATGACGTAAAGCCTACGCCCATTGAAAATATTGCTATAAAAGAAGGTGAATACGTAAAACTTATAAAACCTAAATATTATAAATGCAATAAAAATAGCTAAGGTAAAATTAAATCCTATTATAAAAATTAATGCGTCGGCAATAAACACTATTACCGACGCGTTTTTTCTTTTTCGTTGTAATTTTTTAATGAAAGTAGCTTAGCCGTTATAAATCTATAGAAAATTTATAAAGCTCCGACTTAGTTACTCCCCTATCTTTAGCCGCCTGTTTTAAGGCTTGTTTTTTATCCATTCCCTGCGCCATATAATGTTTTATGTGCTCCACTTCGGAAAGGTCGTTTAAGGGGTTTTTAACTTCTTTTGCCCCCTCCACTACCAAAACGTATTCGCCGCGTTTTTCGCCTTGCAACCCTTGCGATAAATTAAAGGTTAAGGCTTCTTCGTGTAGCTTTGTAATTTCCCTTACGGCGCACGCTTTTCTTTCGCCAAATACCGAATACATGGCGGATATGTCGCGGTCAACGTCTTGCGGGGCACTATGAAAACATAACGTTAAATCGCAGTTTTTATACCTTTCTAAAAAGCTTTTCTTTTCCCCCGCCTTATCGGGCAAAAAACCCAAAAAGGCAAATTTATCCGAAGGCAAAGCGGATAAAATTAAAGCCGACAAAAAGGCGTTTGCACCGGGTATTACCGTATATGGAACGCCTGCTTCTTTAAGTGCAACGCAAACAACGTTGCCCGGGTCTGATATAACGGGCATGCCTGCGTCGGAAATTACGGCAACTTCCTTGCCTTCGTTATGGGCGTTTATAATTTTTTCAGCCGCTTCCCTTTCGTTAAATTTGTGGCAGGATAAAAGCGGTTTTTTAACGTCGTAAGCGTTTAAAAGCTTTATCGAGTGGCGAGTATCTTCACAAAAAATTACGTCTACCGCCTTTAAAGTTTCCAGCGCGCGCAACGTTATATCTTTTAAATTGCCTATCGGCGTTGCAACGAAATATATCATATTTTTCCCTTTGCGGCGTTGCCGCTAAAATTAATTTACTTGGGTGGGCAAAACTTCTATCCCTTCTTTACCGCCCTTAACCGCCTCTACCATAATAAGATAGGGCTTACCTTCCTTAGTCCCGCTAATAAACTGCATGCGCTTAGGTTCTAATCCGCGCTTTTTTAATAGGTAGAAAAGCTCTGCTATTCTGTCGGCACGGTTTATTATGGCAAACCTTCCGCCGAATTTTAACTTTTTATACGCAACTTCTATAATTTCGGAAAGCGTTATGGTTATTTCCTTTCGGCAAACGGCCTTTTCGTAAACGTCGTTGTCAAAGCCCGCCTTTTCGTAAGGGGGGTTACATAGAATAAGCGAAAACTTATCGTCGTATTCTCTGCCTATATCTTGCAGCTTTATATTAACCGTTTTAGCAAAGTTAAAACCGTTGATTTTTGCCGTTCGTTCGCACATATCTGCCAACGAATTTTGCATTTCAAATAAGGTTAAACTTTTTATATGCGTATTTAGACAGGCAAAATGATATCCCACGACGCCGCTTCCCGCACAAAAGTCGGCAACGTTATCGTTTACTTTTGCCCTTGCAAAGCGAGATAGCAAAACGCTATCTGAGGTAAAGCGATAAAGCGTGGTGTTTTGTATTATTTTTTTATCTTCAAAAAGGTCTTCTAAAACCTCGTTTTCAAGTAAGGGGATATTTTCCATAAAGTTCCTTATATTGCCGTTTATAGTAAAAGCGGAGCCGAGTTCGGTTCCGCTTTTTACTTTTAATTATTCGGGTTTAATTGCTTCAACGGGGCAGCCGTCTTCACAAGCGCCGCAATCGATGCAAGCGTTTGCGTCGATAACGTACTTACCTTCGCCTTCGGAGATAGCGTCAACGGGGCAGGTGGAAGCACATGCGCCGCAGCTGATGCATTCGTCGGAAATAACGTGAGCCATTGTTTGTTCCTCCATTATTTAATACGTTGTGTAATTATTATATCACGAAAAACTTGCCGTGTAAAGTAGCAACGGCAACTTTTTTACCGTTAATCTATTATTTTTTTAAGTTCTTCGTCTATTTTATCGTCGTCTTCGGGTTTATTGCTCTTTTTAAATTTTAATTCGTTTACGTCGAAATCGTGATAAGAACAACTTTCTTTATCTTCTATTTTTACCTTAACCTTCATTGTGAGCATATTAACGTTTACTACCGTTCCCACACCTTTGGGCGAAGTTACTTCGCTGCCAACCTTGGGCGTTTTTTTGCAAGCGTCGGCGTAATACGCGTTTTCGTATGCCAAGCAGCACATAAGTCTTCCGCACAATCCCGAAATTTTGCCGGGATTCAACGATAAGCCTTGGTTTTTAGCCATTTTAATGCTCACCTTTTTAAATTCGGGCATACAGCTTGAACAACAGCACTCCCTTCCACAGGGGGCAAGTCCGCCAAGAAGTTTAATTTCGTCGCGAATTCCTATCTGTCTTAATTCTATTCTCAATCTAAATACGGAAGACAAGTCTTTTACAAGCTCTCTAAAATCCACTCTGCCGTCGGCTGTAAAGTAAAATATAACTTTAGTGCCGTCGAAGGTAAATTCACAATCAACGAGCTTCATATCCAAGCCGTGCTTTGCAATTTTTTCTTCTGCCGTTTTAATTGCGTTGGGCTTTTTTTCTTCGTTTTTAGCAACTTGAGCCTTATCCTTTGCCGTTGCTATTCTTATAATGGGTTTTAAGGGCGCAACTATTTCCGATTCGTCTACAAGTCTTTCGGGAACGGCAACGGTGGCGTATTCCACCCCGCGCGACGTTTCTACTATAACGCCCATGCCCTCTTCGTATTTATCTTTACCGGGGGAAAAGTAATAAAGCTTTCCGCCGTTTTTAAATTTTATTCCTACTATCTTTTCCATTTTTCGTTCTCCTGAATAACCCTTATCGCAAAGCTATATAAAAGCCCCGAAAAGTATGTGTTAAACTTAACGTCCGCCGCCGCTTTAGTTATTTCTTGCGTGGCAAATATTAGGGTGGGTTTTTTCCATTTGTTATACACAGCGCGGCTATCTTCGTCGCAAGGCTTGCCCGCATAAACGCACAACGCCGAAAAATATAAACGCTCCATTTCGGATAAAAGTTCGTTTTTTTGCTTGGTATCGCCGTATTTTGCCGCGGCTATTCCCGCCTTTTCGGGGGTGTTTGCAAGGCAAATTTCCAACGCCGCTTCCCTTATTTTAGAATACCACTCGCCTTTTAGCATTGCCTCGGCGTTGCCGTAAATTCCGCCGCACGCCTTTGCCACTTGGGAGTTTTTTTCTTCGTCGAGATAATTTCTGTTTAACGCCGCCAAAATTGCCCTTTCGGAAAAGGGGACTATCTCCAACGTTTTTACACGCGATTTAACGGTTGCCAAAACGGGAGCTACGGTAGTTACGCCAAGTAAAAAGTGAATGCCTTGCGGGGGCTCTTCTAAAATTTTTAAAAGCTTGTTTTGAACTAAAGCCGAAGCCTTGTCAAACCCAACCAAAACGTATAATTTTTTATTGCCTTCAAGCGGCTTTAAGTTGGTGTCTTCAACTATTTCCGATATTCCGTCAACGGTTATTTTTTTACCGTCTTCGGGGTAAAACTTACAGTCGGAAAACGTTTCCTTTTCAACTAAGCTCACCGCCCTTAAATTGCCTTCAAAAAACTTTACCGCAAAAATCTTTAACGCCTTTTTAAGGTTGATTTCGTCGGGTAAATGCAGCATATATGCGTGCGAAACTGCGTTTTTTGCCACGTCGCCGCAAAAGGCTTTGTATGCAGTTGTTTCGCGTATAAGCTGTTCCATTATTTCCCCTTTATATTTTTACTACCTTAATTTTTCCGCCGTAAACGCCAAAGGTGTTTTTACTTTTTTGCATAAAGACAATAACTTCCGCCGTTATTTTTTCACCCGCCGCAACTATGGGAACGCACGGGGGCGAAACGCCGAAGTTTTCCGCCGCAATTCTACCTTCCGCCTTAGCGAGTAAAACGTATTCACTTTCTTCATTTATTGCCGAAAGATAGCTTTGCTGCCTTTGCGTTTTGGGTATATTTTCCAATTTATAACAGTCGCCTTTAAGCTTATTTTTATTATAACCTTTTTGCAAACGTTTTTCAAGCTTTATAAGCTGGTTTTTTTCGGTAAGCGCCGAAAGATAAAACACCAAAAACCTTCCGTCGTTCATTTCGGCAAATATGCCGTTCTTTTCCAAATACTTTTGCGTTTTATCTGGGGAAATTCCCATTGCTTTACAGTCTATTACAAGCTTGGTCCAATCGGTGGAAGGGTATATAGTAAATTTTGAAAGTCTGTATTTAAAACCAGTTATTTCACCTTTTACGTTTGCAACCTTATTATAGTTTTCGCTTAAATACTTATAGCCGAACTCAATGCTTGCCATTATGGGATAGGACGGCGAAGTAGTTCTAAAAATATTAAGTCCTTCTTCTATATCAAATAGAATTTTGCCGTCGTTCACGCACAAAAGCGCACCTTGGGTTAAGGTGGGCAAACTCTTATGCGCTCCGTCTACCCAAGCGTTACAGTAATTGCCGCAATGCAAAATTTTATCTTCGCCGAAAACTAGGTGCGCGCCGTGTGCTCCGTCGCACAATAAAAGCTTACCGTGCTTTTTACACACTTCGGCATAGTCTTTTAAAGGGGCAACGTTGCCGTAATAGTCGGGGGACGTAGCAAATACGCCCGCAACGCCCGTTTGACTTTCAAAAATGCGTTCAACGGCAGATACTTGGGGGGCAAACACCATTCCGTCCATTTCTTCTCCCTGCAAAATAATAGGTTCTAAGCCCAAAATTCGGCAGGCGTTGTAAACGCTTTTATGCGAGTTTTTAAATATAATTATTTTATCGCCGAACTTTTTTGCCGCGTAAAGCAAAGTGATTACGCCCGACGAAGAGCCGTCGGTTAAAAAGAAGGCGTTTGCCGCTCCCACGATTTTTGCAACGCTTTGTTGCGCCTTTTTAATAGCGCCGCTGGGCGACTGTAAATCGTCGGAATAGGAAAGCTCTGTTATATCGTAATCGGATATGGGAAAAAACTTTTTAAACTTTTTGCTTGCCTTGTGCCCGGGCATATGAAAGCTTATATGCTTTTTACTTTTTTTGCTTTTTAAAAGGTTTAAAATATAAAAGGTCGATTTCATATCTTTAAATAACGATAAAGCCCGACGCCCGCAAATTTTCGGGTGGTCGGGCTTTTAATTACTTTTTAGGTTTCATGGTGGGGAATAAGATTACGTCCCTTATAGTAGAGCTGTCGGTTAAAAGCATTACCAATCTGTCAACGCCCAAGCCTAATCCGCCCGTAGGAGGTAAGCCGTATTCGAGAGCGGTTATAAATTCTTCGTCTATCTGAGCGTTACAACCGGGTTCTTTTGCGCGTTTTTCTTCAACTTGCTTTACAAATCTCTGCTTTTGGTCGATAGGATCGTTAAGCTCTGAGAAGGCGTTGCCGAATTCGTGAGCGCAAATAAAGTATTCAAATCTTTCGGTAAACGCTTTATCGGAAGGCTTGCGTTTTGCAAGGGGAGAATTTTCTACGGGATAATCGTAGATGATGGTGGGTTGAATGAGTTTGTCTTCTACGAACGCTTCGAAAAGGGCGATTAAAACGTGGCCTTTAGTTGCCGCTTCACCTTCTTCCAATTCTACGTGAAGGGCTTTTGCTGCCGCTCTTGCTTCTTCGTCAGACTGCCATAAATCATAGTCTGCACCGCAATATTTTTTAACGGCTTCTTTCATAGTAAGTCTTTCCCAAGGCTTACCCATATCAATCTCAACGCCCTGATAGGTGATAACGGTAGTGCCGCATACCTTTTCAGTTACCGTTTTATATAAGTTTTCAATTAAATCCATCATGCCTATATAGTCGGTATAAGCTTGATACATTTCAATAGAAGTAAATTCGGGGTTGTGGAAAGCGTCCATACCTTCGTTTCTAAAAATACGGCCTACTTCGTAAACCTTTTCTAATCCGCCAACGATTAAACGCTTTAAGTAAAGCTCGGTTTCTATTCTTAAATACATATCCAAATCGAGCGTGTTGTGCTTAGTTTTAAAGGGGCGAGCCGCCGCGCCTATTTCAAGCGTGGTTAAAACGGGGGTGTCAACTTCAAGATAGCCTAAATTATCTAAATAAGCTCTTATTTCCTTTAAAATTTTAGAACGCTTAATAAACGTTTCTTTAACTTCAGGGTTTACTATTAAGTCTAAATCGCGCTGGCGGTATTTTAAGTCGACGTTAGTTAAACCGTGTTGCTTTTCGGGAAGGGGACGAAGGGATTTAGAAAGCATTTCGATATGCGTTGCGTGTATGGAAATTTCACCCGTCTGCGTTTTGAAAACGAAGCCCTTAATTCCCACGATATCGCCTATATCGTAATCCTTTTTATAAGCCATGTAGTCGCCTTCGCCAACGTCGTCGCGCTTAATGTAAATTTGGATTAAACCGTCCCTGTCGGAGATATGCGAAAAGGACGCCTTGCCCATAATACGGCGGGACATAAGTCTGCCGGCAATGCTTACTTCTTTACCTTCAAAGTTTTCAAAATTTTCTTTAACCGTTTTAGAATTTGCGGTTACGTCGTATTTTACCTTTTCGTAAGGGTTGTTACCTTCGGAAATTAATTTTGCTAATTTTTCACGGCGGATTTGAGCCTGTTCGGCAAGTTTTTCTTCTACTTCCGCCTCGGTTAAAATCTTTTCGTTGTTATCCATATTATGCTCCTAAAAGGGAATTTTTTGTAAATAGTTGCGGCATATTCCCGCGTCAATTACTTAATTTCTTTAATTTCTAATTCGTAGGTAGAACCGTTTTCACACTTAACGGTAACGGTGTCGCCCTTCTTTTTGTTTAATAAAGCTTTACCTACGGGGGATTCTATACTTATCTTACCCGCCATAACGTCAACGTCGGTTACCGAAGTTAAAGTATAAGTTTCCTCTTCTTCCATATCGGGATCGTAAACGGTTACCACCGAACCGAGATGCACGGAAGAATTATCGGCTACGATAGCTTGAATTACCGCGTTTTTGATTTTATATTCTATTTCAACGATTTTACCTTCGTTAGAACGCTGCTCTTCTCTTGCCGCGTCGTATTCGGCGTTTTCAGATAAGTCGCCGTGGCTTCTTGCTTCGGCTATTCTTTCTATAATTTCAGGGCGTTTGATTTTAACCAAATATTCGAGTTCCGCCTTTAAATCGTCGTAATTTTTTTGCGTCATGATAAATTGCGTATCTGCCATTTAAAAACCTCTTTTACCGCGTTTTTGCGGCGTATAATAACAAAAGTGATTCCGTTTAAGTCGGAATCACGCTTGCTTTTCTTTTACTATTATATACGCGTTTTGGCGTTTTGTCAACCTTTTACTCGCCGCACGGGCATTATTTTAGCTATTTTTAAGCGATAAAACGAACTTTGAAATTCTATCAATCGCCTCGGTAAGCTGTGCCATAGAAGTTGCGTATGAACAACGCACGTGCCACTCGCCCGCTTCCCCAAACGCCGAACCGGGAACAACCGCAACCTTTTGTTCGGTTAAAAGGCGGGTTGCAAACTCTTCACCGTTTAATCCCGTGCTCTTTACGCAGGGAAAAACGTAGAAAGCGCCTTTGGGTTGGAAACAGGTTAGCCCCAACGAATTGAATGCGTTTACTAAAAATCTGCCGCGGCGATTATACTCTTCGCGCATCTCTTCAACGACGGCAAAGTCGTCGGAAAGCCCGTCGATTAACGCACCGTTTGCCGCGTGCTGGCTCATTCGGGGCGCGCACATTATGGTGTATTGATGAATTTTAAACATTGCCTCGTCCACTTCGGGCGGAGCGCAAACAAACCCTATGCGCCAACCGGTCATTGCAAACGCTTTGGAAAAACCGTTGATAAGCACCGTTCGTTTAGCCATATCCCCCAACGAAGCTATAGAAACGTGTTTACCAACGTAGGTGAGTTCAGCGTAAATTTCGTCGGATATTACTAATAAATCGTGCTTTTCAATAACGGGAATTATGGCTTCTAATTGCTCTTTCGTCATAATAGCGCCCGTAGGGTTGTTGGGATAAGCCAAAATTATTGCCTTAGTTTTTTCAGTTATAACTTCTTCTAAAAGCTCGGGCGTTAAAATAAAGTCGTTTTTAGCCGAGCATTTTATCGCAACGGGAACGCCGCCCGACAGAGATACCGAAGGAGCGTAGGAAACGTAGCAAGGCTCGGGAACGAGAATTTCGTCGCCGTCGTCGCAAATAGCTCTAAAACACAAGTCAATCGCCTCGCTCGCACCGACGGTTACGATAGTGTGCTCGGGCGAGTAGTTTACCGAAAAACGTGTTTTTAAATACTTGCAAATATTTTCGCGAAGTTCGGGAAGCCCGCGGTTGCCCGTGTATTGAGTAAGCCCGCGCTTTAACGAACGGATAGCCGTATCGCGTATTCCCCAAGGCGTGATAAAGTCAGGCTCGCCAACGCCTAGCGAAATAGCGCCCTTCATTACTTGCACGATATCAAAAAATTTTCTTATGCCGCTGGGTTTTAATTCCGCAGCGCGCTTGTTAACAAAGTTTCTCATATATTAATTTTAGTAATTGGTAGGCAAATATGCCGCAATTACCACCTTTTTATAAACTTACGGTTGAACGGATATACGCGCGGTTTCGGGCGTGTGTTGCATCATTGCGCCTTCTACTTTATACTTCTTTAATATAAAGTGCGTGGCGGTGGAAATTACGCCTTCGTAGGTGGAAATTCTTTCGCTTACGAAACGTGAAACGCTTTTAAGTGATTTACCTTTTACTATAACCGCCAAGTCGTAAGCGCCCGACATTAAGTATAAGTTTTGCACTTCAGGAAGTTCGGCAACTTCTTGGGCGATTCTGTCAAATCCGTGTCTGTGTTGAGGGGTAACTTTAACTTCAATTAAAGCTTCTACCGTGTCGTCTTCTACGCTATCTAAATTTACGATTGCCGTATAACCCACGATAAGCCCTCTTTGTTCTAAGCTTTTAATTTTTTCGGCGGCGTCTTCTTCGGTTACTCCGAGCATTAACGCAATTTTACTTACGGGAGTGCGCGCGTCGGAAGTTAAAACGGCGAGAACGTCCTTTTCCCATTTTTCCATAATTTAAGTCCCCTTTGGCTTTATTGATTTATTTTAGCCTTTTTTTTATAAAATGTCAATAGTTTGAATAAATATAAGCAAAACACGGGCAAAAACCGTTTGCAGTTTTAATTAAAAATGCGTTATAATATAGCCGTAAAATAATTCAAGGAGAAAAACCGTGTTCAGAATTTGGGCAAAAATTATCGTAGACGGCAAAATAGTTAATCAATTAACTTACGAGCGGGACGAAAAATTTACTTATTCACGCTTTTTTAATTACCTTGCGGATATTTGTGAAGGCTTGGATATAGCAACGCCCGTATTATTAAAAACGCACATTTTTAATTACGCCAAGTTTGGCACGGTAAGATTTATCCCGCGCGATTTTGCAGAAAGCGTGGAATTTGATAAGCTTGTATTAGACAATATAATTTTGTAATTTAGCCCTGCTTTTGCGGGGTTTTTTATTTGGAATAAATATACGGAAAAAACGCATACTTAAGATATGCGTTTTACTTTTTATATTTGCGTAATAAATTTAATTATTTTGGGGATATGTGCGGGCGTATACGCATTTTTTAACTTTAATCTTCTTTTTTTTATTTGCCTAAACAACGCAATAATTTACAAAAGCGTTTTAGCCGTTTTTGCCGTGTCAGCAATCTTCGTTGCCTATGCGGTAATAACCTTTCGCCCCTTTAAACGCTATTAATAATGCCTACACTCTTTTGTACCCTGCTTTTTCGCAAACCTAAAATTTATCGCGCTTTAAACTTGTTCTATATCTACTGCCGCGCCCGTTAGTGCATCTTGAAACATCACCCAAAATCCGCCGCCGTTTCCTTCCTTGTTACTTGGAATAAAGCTTGCCCTTCCCGTTAAGCTTTTCGGCGGCTTTTTTTCGTCGTTAGAAGGCACTCCGTAACAGATATACTGCGGAATATCACCTTCGTAAATTACCCCAAAAACGTAATATTTTTTATCGCCGTAATTTATTTTTACCCAACGGGAATTATCCACAACGGCGCATAAACTTTTTTCTTCGGGATATTTATCAAAAACTTCGTCTATCTCCCCTTTAACTTGCTCGTAAAACGCTTTACCCTGCGCCCAAGCGCTTTTTAAGGTTTCACGGGAAACTTCCTCTTTTTCTACGTTTTTTGTTTGCTCTTGCTCAGCGCCAATAACCTTTTCATCTTCGTTCCCGCTTTGCCAACCTTTTTTTTGCGTTTTATTTTGGAGTAAAGCGTTACCGTTTTTAATATCTTCGCCACGTTCATAATAATTATCCTCGGCAATGGCATCGTCGTCGTAATCGGCGGCTTTTTCTTTTTTTATCAGCTCTTCGGGAGATTTTAGCTTTTCTTCCTCTTGAACGAAAAGGGAAAGTTTTTGCATTTCGTTGGGAAAATTTCCGCAAGACGCAACGGCAATGGGCAATACCGTTTTATTTACGTAAAAAATTAGAGCAAAAAAACCTTGTGCCAAGCTTAAATCCGTTTCGCCGTCGAACTCCTTTCCGTCGGTTATAATCCGAGTTTTACCGTCGGAAAAAGCGGTAACGTACCTACCTTCAGATAGGGGCGCAAAGTTTATAAAGCAAATTTCGGCGCGCAACCGCCTTGCGTATTTTTCGCATTTTATTATCCCCGATAGGTTGCCACCGTCGGCGGAAAATCCGCTTTTTAGCGTTTTTATTACGGCAATATTTTTAACGTATTCTCCCATACAAAACTAAATCCTGCACCGTTTTTTATTTATTTTATAGAATAAAAACCTACTTTTTATAAAATAATATGTATTAATATATACTATTTTGCCGTTTATTTATATTTTTGCATGCGTTTTATAGTAAAAGCCGACGCTCACTCACCAAATTTTCGCAAAAATATCACTTCAATCAGTTGCATTTTATCGAATACATTTGTTATAATTAAAATGACCGAAAATTGAATTTTTTATAGGAGATTAAATATATGTCTTTGACGAAAAACAAAAAAGTTTTAGACTTTGTAAAAGAAAGCGCAGAACTTGCTCAACCCGACGAAATCATTTGGATTGACGGCAGCGAAGCTCAACTTGACGCTCTCCGCGCAGAAGCAGTTAAATCGGGCGAACTTATTAAATTGAACGATTCCCTTTTACCCGATTGTTACCTTCACAGAACTAAGGTAAACGACGTTGCGAGAGTAGAAGACAGAACCTTTATTTGTACTAAAAATAAAGAAGATGCAGGCCCCATTAACTATTGGATGGATCCCAGACAGGCTTACGAACTTGCAAAAGAAATTGCAATAGGCTCTATGAAGGGCAGAACTATGTACGTTATCCCCTATTCCATGGGCGTTGTTGGCAGCGACTTTGCTAAAATTGGTATTGAAGTTACCGACTCTATCTACGTAGTTTTAAACATGGTTATTATGACCAGAGTTGGCAAGGTTTGCCTTGACGCTCTTGGAAAAGACGGCGACTTTATTAAAGGTTTCCACGCAAAATGCGACGTAGACGCTGAAAAGAGATATATTATGCACTTCCCCGAAGACAACACCATTATTTCCGTAAACTCGGCTTACGGCGGCAACGTTTTACTCGGCAAAAAGTGCTTTGCTTTAAGAATTGCTTCTTACCTTGGCAAAAACGAAGGTTGGATGGCAGAACACATGTTAATTTTGGGCGTAACCTTCCCCAACGGAGAAAAGAAATACGTTGCGGCAGCTTTCCCCTCCGCTTGCGGCAAAACCAACCTTGCAATGCTTATTCCTCCCAAACACTATTTGGAAAAAGGCTATAAGGTTGAATGCGTAGGCGACGATATCGCTTGGATTAGAGTGGGCGAAGACGGAAGACTTTGGGCTATGAACCCCGAAAACGGCTTCTTTGGCGTTGCTCCCGGAACTAACGAATTCTCTAACCCCAACGCTTTAGCTTCTACTAAACGCGGAACTATCTTCACCAACGTTGCTTTAAACACCGACGATATGACCGTGTGGTGGGAAGGCTTAAACAAAAACTTACCCGAACATTGCATCGACTGGACGGGCAAGCCTTGGAACCCTGCAAAATTCAACAAAAAGGATAAATCCACTTGCGCGGCTCACCCCAACTCCAGATTTACCGCTCCCGCTAAAAACTGCCCTTGCATTTCGCCCGAATTTGAATCCAAACAAGGCGTTCCCCTTTCGGCAATTATCTTCGGCGGCAGAAGAGCTTCAACCACTCCCTTAGTTTATCAATCGAGAGATTGGAACCACGGCGTGTTCGTAGGCTCGGCTATGTCTTCCGAAACTACTGCGGCAGCTACCGGTGCAGTTGGCGTATTACGCCACGACCCCATGGCAATGAAGCCTTTCACCGGCTATCATATGGGCGACTACTTCCAGCATTGGGTAAACATGGGCAAAGTTGTTAAAAATCCTCCTAAAATCTTTAACGTTAACTGGTTTAGACAGGACGAAAACGGCAACTTCATTTGGCCCGGTTTCGGCGACAACATGCGCGTTTTAGAATGGATTTTAAAAAGATGCGACGACGCGGTTGACGCAAAAGAAACGGCTATCGGCTACGTTCCCAACGCAGAAGATATCGATTTAACCGACCTTGATTACGAAATTGCAGAAGGCAAAAAATTCGGCGTAGAAGACCTTAAAGGTATTCTTGAAATCGATAAAGAAAAATGGGCTAAAGAAGCTGAAGAAATTGAAGGTTACTACAACAACACCATTCAAAGCCGTATCCCCAGCGAACTTATCGACTGCCTTGAAACTTTAAAGAAAAACTGCAAATAATCAAATTTATAGCGGGACGAAGTATTTCGTCCCGTTTTTTTACGCCCTTATAACGGTTAAAACAAACCGTTTGTTTTATTGCGGCGCTACACTTTTACCTTTTAAATTTTAACCTCGAATATAAGATAAAATAAAACCAAACCGCCGTATAAACTTTGTATTTATACGGCGGTTTTTAAAAATTACCCCTATAATATGCTTTAATTAACGCGATTTTTCGGCTAAAATGCAAGTGCCGTAAACGCGGGAATTTTTAACTGCTTTAAAATTAAACTACCAATAAATTTTTACAAAGATAGAAAACGGCGGTATTATCTATTACCCCGTTTTCAACCAAAAGTTCACCAGGAATATCAGCAAGCGAGGAACTATAATATAACGGAACGTTTGCAGTAGTGTGTTCGGTAGTAGTATATAATTCGTTAGAAATTTCGCTTTTCGTTTGCGCGAGCTGAAGTCCACCCGTTTCGTGGTCGGCGGTAACGATTATAGAGTATTCGCCCGTAACCATGCTTTCCGCCGTTTTAATTGCCGAGCTAAAATCCCTAACGTTTTGCATTGCTTCTAAAAGCTTGTTATTGTGCGACTGCTTATCTATATACGCCCCTTCTATCATTAAAAAATAGCCGTTGGGATAATGCAATTCCATATACTCAATCGCCTTTACGGTAAGCTGCGTAAGGGTGGGCCTTTCATCGGTGGCGTTTTCTGGAATAACTGAAGAATATCCGCCTAACACCTTGCTTTTATTTACGTTAGTTGAACTCAAAGTATTATAAAGCGAAAAACCCTTCCTTTTAAACTTTTTAGCGTATGTTTTAGAAAGGTAGTAACTGCCCGAACCCAACAATAAATCTACGGGGGAATTAAGCTGACTTTCTATAATTTTATCCGTTTTGTTTCTATTAGTTGCGTGGGCGGTAAAAGCCGAAGGCGTTGCCCCGTAAAGCGTATCGGAAGTAACCACCCCCGCGCCTATCCCCTTTCGCTTTGCAAGTTCGGTTATTGAAGTAAGATTTTCGCCGTTTAGCATTGAGACCGATTGATTGTAAACCTTTACTCCCGTTGCAAGCGCCGTTGCCGCCGCCGCACTATCGGTTGGGGTTTCTCCATCTGAAGAATCGAGCGAATCCGTTTGCACTTTAAGCTTAGTTTTAAAACTACTAAAATACGTTTGCTCGCCGTAGTAAAGCTCGGTGTTTGCAACGTGATTAAAGCCCATTCCGTCGCCAATAAATAGAATAACTTTAACGCTTTTTACTTGACTTTTAACAGGCGAACATCCGCAAAGACAAAGGGCGAATATTAAAGAAAAAATAACACACGCAAATTTTTTCATATAATTTCCTTTAAATTTATTAAAACAAATATACCATATAAAATAAGTTTTGTCTATTAATTTTTCTTACCCAAAATTACGCTACAATGCTTAAAAATTACCTTAAATTTATTAATTACCCCCGTAATATGCCTTAATTACCGCAGTTTATAACTTTTTAAACCAAACTTAAAATTTCGAAGAGCTGCAACTTTTTATTAAAACTTTTTAGGTTAACGAATAAATTTTATCACAGCGGGCAATAAGTTAGGTATGAAAAATTTTTGCATAACTTTTTTGGTATTATCCATAATAATTTTAACGTCGGTATTTTGTTTAAACTATTCAAATAATTCTAACGCAAATTTAGATTATTTAAGAATTCACGTTCGCGCCAACAGCAATTCAGAAATCGACCAAGCCGTAAAATATAAGGTTAAAGACGCCGTGGTGGAATTTATTACTCCCCACGTAAAAAACTGCGATTCGCTACCTTCGGCAATGCAAACGGTTGAAGGAATTTTAACGGACTTATCTTTAGTTTGTAGTAACGTTTTATACGAAAACGGCTTTAACTATACTGCCAAAGCAAGCTTAAAGCAAGAGCTTTTTCCAACGCGTGTATACGATAATTTAACGTTGGAAAGCGGCGTATATAACGCTCTTATAATCGAGCTTGGGCAGGGCTTGGGCGATAATTGGTGGTGCGTTATTTATCCTCCGCTTTGCTTTTCCGCAGCGGAGACGAACGTTGAATATAAGAGTATAATTTACGACGTAATACACAAATTTTTTAGTAGATAGAAGGCTCGTTAAATTTCGAGCGCAGGAGGAAAAATGAAAAAAGCATTTAAAGTATGCGCCGCAGTTTTGGCTACATTTACGGTTTTTGCCGCAACCGCAGCAATAGGCACTAAAACTTTTAACGCATACCAAAACCAAATAGCAGTTTCAGCTGCCGTTTTAAAGCAAGGAGCTAACGGTGGCGAAGTAAAAGAGCTTCAACGCAGGCTTAAAAACTGGGGCTATTACAAAGGCGCTGTTGACGGAATTTACGGCAGCAAAACGGTTGAAGCGGTTAAGTATTTTCAACGCAAAAACGGATTAAAGGTAGACGGCGTTGCGGGAAAAAATACTTTTGCCGCACTTGGAATGAACGAATCGGTTAACGTTTTAGAAAACGAGAACAAAAATAATTCTAATTACACCAATTCCGATTTATACCTTTTAGCTAAGTGTATACACGCCGAAGCCCGCGGCGAAAGCTATACGGGACAAGTTGCCGTTGGTGCGGTTATTTTAAACAGAGTAAAATCTAAAAGCTTCCCCAACACCGTTGCGGGCGTAATTTACCAAAAGGGCGCTTTTACCGCCGTTTCCGACGGGCAAATTAATTTAGAACCCAACCAAACGGCCATGAACGCAGCGGCAGACGCACTTAACGGCTGGGACCCCACCTACGGATGCTTGTATTATTATAACCCCGCGGTGGCAACGAGTTCGTGGATTTTTTCAAGAAAAACCATTACCACTATAGGTAAGCACGTTTTTGCAATTTAATGGAGGAAATAGATGAGTAAAAAAGAAATTAGTAGCGGTGCAGAAAAAGCCGAGGCGCTACAAAATAAAACGGGCGCAGAGAGCAAAAAGAAGACCGAAGCGCAAAAAAAAGAAGGTAGCGCAAATAAATTACCCAACGCAAAAGTTAAAGCGCGCACGGGTAAGCCTACCCCCATCAATAAGCAAGAAAACAAACGCAAAACCGCCGAAGTTAAGGCGGAAAATAAAAAGCAAAAGCAGTTAAAAGCAGCTAAAGTTGCTCAAGAAAGAAGGGAAGCTCGCCTAGCTAAAATAGAAGCTAAAAACGCCAAACGCAAGCAAAAATTAGCCGAAATGCGCGCAAAACGCGAAAGCAGATTAAAGGAGCGCGCAATAAAACGTGCCAATAAAAAGGAGCGCAAACACGCACCCGGGTTTGGAGGCTGGCTTGCGGCAGTTATATCTTTGGGCGCAACTACTCTAGTTCTCGGTAGCGTTTTAACCTTTGGATTTATGAACGTTACGAGCATGCGCTCTTCTATGGCGGGATTGCAAACGCAAAGCGTATACGAACTTAACTCCGTTTTAGACGATTTAGACGTTAACCTTGCAAAAGCAAAGGCTTCAAGCTCTAATTTAGATCAAGCTAAAATATTAACGTCCATTGTAGTCGATAGCGAAATTGCCGAAGTTATTTTGGAAAAATTGCCCATGGAATGTACTTTAACGCAAAAAACCACTTACTTTATAAACGGTATGGGACAAACGGCAAAAGCACTTTTATATAAGGTTGCTTCGGGTGAAGCTCTTACGAAAAGCGATAGAGAAACGATTGCAAATCTTTATTCTACCAACTTAAAATTAAAAACTGCGGTTAACGAACTGACTTCTTCGGTAAACGAAAAAGACTTTATTATGATGATTGAAGGCAAAGCCGATTGTATGGTTAATAAGTCTTTTGAAAAAATTGAAAACGAAATTTTTAATATTGAAGAAAGTTTAAACAGCGCAAGCGACAAAATTACGGCAAAACTTTTGCAATCTGAAAAGGAAATTTCTGCCCCTGAAGCTGCTGAAATGGCTAAAAAATATTTTAAAAATTACAACGTTAAAGAAAGTGTTTGTACGGGCGAGGCTATATCTAACGATTTAAGCGTTTATAATGTAAACCTGGTGTTTGAAGACGAACAACAAGCTTTTGCTCAAATTTCTAAAATGGGCGGCAAAGTAGTAGCTTTTGAATGTTTTAAGGAATGTAACGACAAAAAGTTTTCAATAGATAGATGCGTTGATATTGCAAAAGACTTTTTAACTTCTTTAGGATACGATAATTTAAAAGCCGTTTGGTCAAGCGAAAACGGCACGACCTGTAACCTGACTTTTGCATACGTGAACGACGGCGTAATATATTACACCGACGAAATTAAGGTTAAAGTTTGCGAAGAACGCGGTAAAGTTAGCGGAATTAACGCCCTTTCCTATGTTTTAAATCACCAAACTCGAGATGAAAAGAACGCTAAGATTAGCAAAGATTTAGTTGCAAAAAACCTTTCTGACGACTTAAAAATAATATCATCACGCCTTGCGGTAATACCCCAAAACGGCAACGAAACGCTTTGTTGGGAATTTGAAACGACTAACGGCGAAAACGATTATTATATTTACTTCGACGCAAATAGCGGAAAAGAAATAGAAATTTACACCGTAATCGGCACAAAGCAAGGCAGAGCGCTACTTTAATAATCTATGCGCCTTAAAATGTTTAACGTGAAACAATAAAAATAAGGGAGCACGCAACACCGTGCTCCCTTTATATTAATTTTTTGCGGTAGTGTAAAAATAGTAAAACATTTCGTCTTCTGCAAATTTTCTCATACCTAAATTTTCTAACGTTTTTTTAGAACGCTCGTTCTCTTTAAAACACTTGGCGTTCACCGTTTCCACGTTTAACTCCATTAACGCATAATAAATATACCCTTTTGCTGCCTCTTGCGCGTAACCAAAACCTTCGTATTCGGGTAAAAGCCTAAAACCTATTTCACATTCCGAGCTATACCCAAAGTTATGCAATACTACTTCACCGATAAGCTTTCCGTTTAAAAAGATGCCGGCAGGGACTTCCCACTTGTTTTCAAAATCCTTTTTTATCGAAGCTAAAAAGAAGTTTTTATCAGGCTCGCCTTTAACGTGCTCTCTCCAATCGTAACCCCAAAACTTATTCCGCTCTCTATCGAATTCCAAACGGTATAGTTCGTTTATATGATTTTCGGTAATTTCCCCTATCGTCACTCTTTCGCAAGCTATAGAAGGGATTCTTTTTATTCCGTCGATTATCCTATAAGGGGTAACGTCGTACTTATTTACCAAACCGCAAGGGTTATACTGCAATTTGCTCTTTCTTAACCCTGCGTCGCCCGAATCGTCTTCGCGGTTGATATACTTTGCGTCCCCCGCGTAAGCTTTTGCCATTTCATGCGCCATAGTAGGATATGCGCCACTATATTCTGAAAGCGCCTTCTCTATATGAATTATAAGCTGCTCGCCGCACTTTTCCGCCACGGAAACGGCTATAATCTTGCCGTCAACGCTTATTGCTCCCACTTTTAAGTCAAGCTCGTCCAAATAGGGCAACAGGTCGTAAACGCCCTGCATTTCCTCTTCCGCCATTACCGAATTTTTTAACAGTTGTCTATATTCATAGCCCTTTAAAAAGGTGTAAATTTTTTCACCGTCTTTTCCGCTTAGTTTTAAAAATTCATAGTTAGGATAAAGCTTTTTAAACTTATTTACGTGGTTTCTTTGCCCCGAAAACTTTTTGCCTTGATAGGTTATAAAGTCTTCTGCGTTATATAAATAATCGCGCCACTTTCTGCTATTTGAAATTTTTAAATCAACACCGTAACGCAAAACTATGTCGGTAATTCTGCTTTCAGGTACGGCGGAAAAATTTAATTTAATATAGTTTTTCTTGCAGTAATCTTCTATCTTATCCAGGGCTTTAAACTCTTCTTCTTTACTGCTCGTTAAAGACACGGGATAGTAAAAATATTTCTTTCCCGCATACTCGTTTTGCAAAACTAAGCAGTTTTCTATAATAGCGAAATTCATGCCGAGGTGGTTTTTCCACATCACACTGAAAATGGCAGAGTAATTGCTGGCTAAAAAGCTACAGTTTTTATAATAATTTTTAAGGTTTAAAACGTCTTGATTTTCAAGTTTTTTAAATTGAACTTCCATGGCAATTAAAAACCTGCGTTATCCGCAGGTTTTTATCTTCTCCGTAAATAAAATTTATTTTGTTATCCTTTATTGTTTACCGATAATGTCTAAAATTTCTGCAATTCTATCCAAATCGTCGCGCGAATAGTAATCTATGTAAATTCTACCCTTCTTATCGTTACCAATAAGGCTTACCTTAGTTCTAAACGCAAAACGCATGCGCTCCACCAAATCTTTAAGCTCAATAGAAGCAAGCGCACGCTTTTTCTTTTTGCGCTCTTCTAAAAGTTCGGGGGGAATATTGTGCGCGCGCACCTTCTTTTCAAGCTCTCTTACCGAAGAAGAACTCTTAATTGCGTCCTTTGCAAACTGCACCTGATCTTCCGCCGCCAAGGTAACCAACGTTCTAGCGTGCCCTGCAGAAAGCTTTCCTTCCGAAACCATCATAATAACTTCGGGCGTGAGCGTTAAAAGTCTTAACGTGTTTGCAATTGCTGGGCGGGATTTGCCTATTCTTTCGGCAAGTTCGTCTTGCGTTAGCTTATAATCAACCATAAGTTGTTTCATTGCCACCGCCGCTTCTATGGGGTTTAAATCCTCACGTTGCAAGTTTTCTATAAGCGAAATTTCTTTAATTTCACGTTCGGTATAGTTGCGAATTACTACTGGAATGGTAGTTTTGCCCGCAAGTTTGCTCGCTCTAAAACGACGTTCGCCGGCAATAATCATATAGCTTCCGTCGCCGTTATCATTAACGACGATAGGCATAATTACGCCGTGCTTTTTAATTGAATCTGCAAGCTCTCTTAAAGCTTGTTCGTCAAAATTCTTTCTGGGCTGGTTGGGGTTAGCAATAATTTTACTAATCTCCATTTCTGCCGCGTTTTTTCTCTCTTCTTCGGTGTAACTAAACGCCGACTTTCCGTCGTAAAGTTCGGCAAACGCTGCATCCGTATCTTCAAAAAGGGCGTCTAATCCCTTGCCTAAACCTCTTGCCATACTCTCGCTCCTTATTGTTTAGATAAAAATTCTTCCGTAAGTGCCTTATACGCCCTTGCTCCAACGCATTTAGGATCGTGCAGCATTATGGGCTTTCCGTGGCTGGGTGCTTCGGAAAGGCGTACGTTGCGGGGAATTATTATTTCGTATAATTTCTTTTTAAAGAATTTTTTAATTTCGGCGGCAACCTGCTTAGAAACTAAAGCTCGTCCGTCGTACATGGTTATTACAACGCCTTCAATTTGCAAATGAGGGTTTAAATGCTGCTTTACGAGCGAAATAGTATTCATAAGCTGAGAAACGCCTTCTAACGCGTAATATTCACTTTGAATGGGTATAATAACCGAATCGGAAGCCACCCACGCGTTAATAGTTAAAAGCCCGAGCGAAGGGGGACAGTCGATAAATATGTAGTCGTATTTATCTTTAACTTCCGCTAACGCCGTTTTTAAAATCTTTTCGCGCGCACGCTTATAAACGAGTTCAACTTCCGCACCCGTTAAATCTATATTCGCAGCTAAAATGTCTAAAAGGGGAATTTGCGTGGGTAAAATGTTAGCCGAAACCTTTTCATCTTCTATAAGCACGCTATAAACCGATTTTTTTAACGCGCTTTTAGAAAAGCCCAATCCCGTAGTTGCGTTACCCTGCGAATCAAGGTCGATAAGCAACATTTTTTTGCCAAGCGCAGCACAATACGCCGCCATATTTACAACGGTCGTCGTTTTGCCTACGCCACCTTTTTTGTTCGTAAAAGATATAACTTTTCCCATATTAACCTTTATTGCCGTGAAAGTTTCCCGTGAAACCTTCACGGCTTACGTTTATTTTTATTCGAATCTTTTAAAGGAATTGCCCTTATGTTCAGCGTCGCGTTTATCAATATATTCCAACACTTCGGTATAAGATTTTCCTTCTAAAAGCATATCGACTTCTTCAGTATAAATAGTTTCGCGTTCAATTAAAACTCTTGCCATATTGTCTAAAACGCTACGGTTTGCCGAAAGTAATTCCACGGCGCGTTTGCGGGCGTTTTCAACTATAGTGCGCATTTCTTCGTCGATAATTTTTGCAGTTTCTTCGCTATAGGTATTGCGCGTTCCCATATCTTTTCCAAGGAACACCGTTTGCGAGTTAGAACCGTAGTTCACCATACCAAGCTTTTCGCTCATACCCCATTCGGTAACCATTTTTCTAGCCATTTCGGTTGCCGCGCGAATATCGCCAGAAGCCCCCGAAGTTACGTCTTTGATTACCAACTCTTCGGCAACGTTTCCGCCAAGCGCCATGCAAATATCGTCTAATAAGAAGCTCTTAGTGTAATAGCTAATATCCGTTTCGGGATTGCTAAGCGTGTAACCGCCTGCATTTCCGCGGGGAATAATGGTAACTTCTTGAACGGGATGGCAGTTTTTGCAAAGTTTTGCCAAAATAGCGTGCCCCGATTCGTGGTAAGCCGTTATTCTCTTTTCCGATTCAGTTACAACTTTACTCTTCTTCTTGGGTCCCATAGCAACCTTAGTAAAGGCTTCGTAAAGGTCGGTATTATCAATAAATTGTTTGTTTTCTCTCGCCGCAAATATAGCCGCTTCGTTTAAAAGATTGGCTAAATCCGCACCGGAAAAACCGCTAGTAAGTCTTGCAATCGTTCTAAAATTAACGTCTTTTGCAAAAGGCTTATTGCGCGCGTGTACCTTTAATATCTGTTCTCTACCCTTAATGTCGGGTAAATTAACGTATACTTGTCTGTCAAAACGGCCGGGGCGCATAAGCGCAGGGTCTAAAATGTCGGCACGGTTGGTCGCCGCCATAATAATTATTCCGTCGTTGCCTTCAAAGCCGTCCATTTGAACTAAAATTTGGTTTAAAGTTTGTTCTCGTTCGTCGTTACCGCCGCCAAGACCAGCACCGCGGTGTCTACCAACAGCGTCGATTTCGTCTATAAAGATTATACAAGGCTGGTTCTTTTTAGCCATTTCAAATAAATCGCGCACACGCGACGCACCTACGCCGACGTACATTTCAACGAAGTCTGAACCTGAAACCGAGAAGAAGGGAACACCCGCTTCTCCCGCTACCGCCTTAGCAAAAAGCGTTTTACCCGTTCCGGGAGGGCCTACTAATAAAACACCCTTAGGAATTCTTGCACCCAAATCACTAAATTTCTTAGGCGCTTTTAAAAATTCAACTATTTCGGCAAGCTCAACCTTTTCCTCTTCTGCGCCTGCAACGTCGGAAAAACGAACTTTGATGTTAGTTGAAACCCTTGCCTTCGACTTAGCAAAGCTTATAACCTTGCCACCGCCGCCTGCCGTAGAGCGAATCATAAGCCAGAACACAACGCACACTAAAACCAAACCGCCAACGGAAATTAAGGAAGACCAATAATTTCCAGAGTTAGGATTTTCGTATTCGATTTCCAAACCCATTTTACGCCAAGTTTCAATAACGCTGTCTTCAAGGGGCGTATCGAAGAAGGAAGGTCCTACCATGTAGTAGGAGTTTATTTCCTTATCGCGAGCCGCGTCGTAAATATAGCCGTTTACTTGATAACCGTCAACGTTGATTTTGGTAATAACTACGATTTCTTCGCCGTTTAGGGTAATTTTGCCGTTTTCATTAACAGCGTATCCGTTTGCCGTCATATCGGTAGGTTGACCGTTTTCGTCAGGCTTAACGGAATAAACCTTACCCTCTTTAACGTAATACTGAACGTTTTCGACGTAAGAAACGAACTCGTTATAGTTAATTTTCTTAGCGCCACCGTTCGCTGTGGTAGTAATAACTATACCAATAACGACTATTGCTAACACCGCTATTACTATCCAAGTAATCAGTTTGCCTTTTTTATTCAAAATAATCTCCTTACACGGGCGCACGCGCGCCCAATAATATTATGTCGCCAAAGCTAGCGAGCTATTTCTGATTGAATTTCAAACAAAAACCATATAGCGCAAACACTATATTGTAGCGCTAAGATTAGTTTAAATTACCACAATAAATAGCTTACGCATATTTTAACACATAGTTTACTTAATTTCAAGTGTTTTAAATAAATTTTATTTATTATCACAAAAATTTTACTTTTATTTCACTTAAATCTTTTTGTCTATTTTTAAAAATTTAACTTATTTTACTAATTTTTTATATAGGCGCAACAACTTTTTTAGGGAAATAATGTTTCCCGTGAAACTTTGTCCTTGAAAAAATTAATTTTTTAATGTTTCACGTGAAACGTGGTGTGCTTAATTTTAACCAAATTGTGGATAATTTTTCTATACTTTAATTTTTGACCTAAAAATAGGTGTTAATAAAAGATTTTAAATTATAAACAATGTGGATAAAATTAAGCTTAATTTTAAAATTTTACCTTAAAATCCTTCCTTTTTAATTATTTTGTGTAAAATTGTTAATAATTTTACTTATAAATTTATCCATATCCCCCTCTTTATCTCGGTGGAAATGTTAATAAATAGTGTGTATAAGTGGATAATTTTAATATTTACTATTAATTTTATATTAAAATAACCCGTGAAACAACAATGAAACTTTTAGCGCAAAATAATTTGTGTGGCGCTAAAAAACTTAATTTTCACGTTTTGAGTATAATTAATAGAAAACGAGGCTATAACTAACCCGTTGGAGTAATTTATGGACTTTTCTTTTAATTTATATAACTCTTTAGCCGCAAGTGGCGAAACTTTAGCTCTTAAAAAAATTCTTCCCCCTACGTCAACCCATCCAGTAATTTTATGTATTGGCAGCGATTTAACCGTTGGCGACAGTTTAGGCCCTATCGTTGGAACTAAAATTAAGGAAAAACTTAATAATTTAAACTGTTTCGTTTACGGAACTTTATCAAAACCAATTACTGCAAGAGAAGTTAAATACATGAACGATTTTATTAAAAAAACACACCCTCAAAGTCAAATAATTGCAATCGACGCCGCAGTAGGTTCTGCCGGCGATATCGGATTAATTAAAATTGGCGATAAAAGCATTCGCCCTGGCAGCGGAGCTAATAAAAAACTTGGCAAAATCGGCGATGTTTCCATTATGGGAATTATTGCGGAAAAGTCTGTTTTTAATTTTGCAATGCTTTCTGCAACAAGGCTTAACGTCGTTTATAAAATGGCAGACGTTATTGCCGAAGGTGTATGCAATTATTTAATTGATTTAATTAATACTAAAAATGTCTTAGCAAAATCGGCAACAGTTTAAAAATTAGCAATGGCGCTAAATAAAATTCGGGGGGCGCAAAACTTATTATTATAAAATTAGTCAATCATTTTTTTACAATACAGTAGTTATTTAGGCACAATAATATATTAAGTAGACTCAAACGCCATTTTATTTAGCGCTAAATAGAGTTTACGTAGATATATACTAATTTTAAGTAAAAATACACTATTTTTTATATAAAATAAAGGGCTATTTAAGTCAAAAAATTAATGTATTTACGTCCTTAAAACACACATTTTACACCAAAAGGTGTGATTAAATTTTGGATTATATAGCTTTTCAATTTCAAGTTAAATTTTTATTAATTAATTAAAAACAACCTTGCGCCCCCCCAAAAAAAATTGTATTAATACAATAATTTTAAGCTAAAAAATATTATAAAAAAGAAAAAGACCGCATATTTCTATGCGGTCTTTTCCAAAGGAAAATTAAAAAACGAACGATAAAAAACTATTAAAACATTAAAGCATTGAACAATACGTTAAAAATTTTAAAGATTAATCGTCAATTGAATAAATATAAGTTATTCTAATGCCTCTATACGTTCTTGGATTATATTCTGTATAATCAGCTTGTAAAGTTCCCTTTACCCAGCTGCCTTCCATAGCACCGTATCTTTCTGCATAACAGGGATCTTCGCGCCATTCACATCCATCCCAATAAAGGGTATCACCGTACTCGGTTTTAGCCAAAATATACATATTTTCCTCCCAAAACTTACTTTTTCTTTTTAAATAATTTACCGTTTGTGCTGCCACCGTCGCAAAGAACGTCAACACCAGCTAAATATCCGTTTCTTTCGTCGGCTACGGTTGCTAAAGCATAGCCTAATTCTTCGGGTTTTCCCATTCTTTCTTCAGCAGAAAGTCCAATTAAAAAGCCGCCGTCTTTAGCTTCTAAATTACCCATATCGGTTGCAATTAAACCGGGGCTTAACGAAACGACTCTAATACCCTTTTTGCCGTATTCAAACGCGCATTTCTGAGCGTACCAAACTACGAAATTTTTAGAAAGGGAGTAAGCAAAGCCCGCTCTTTGATAATCACCTTTTGCAAGGTTACTTTTCTTAATTAATTTTTTAACGAAAAGCTCTTCGTCCGTTTCAGCCAAAGCGTATTGTTTTTTGTTAATTAAGAAGGAAGGGAGAACGTAAGCCGAGTTAGATGCAACGTCAACGATAACGCTACCTGCTTTCATAACTTTGCTAAATTCTTGGTTAATATAAACCGTTCCTAAAGCGTTTACCCTTAAAATAGTTTCTTGATTAGACATAGCAGGGGATAATCCCGCCGAGTTAATAACGTTTTTAATTTCGCCTAAACTTAAAGCAAATTCAACCAATTCTTTAACGCTTTCTCTATTAGAAGTATCGCAAGTTTTAGCATAAGCTTGATATCCTAAAACCTTTAATTCTTCAACGCCTTTTTCTAATTTTTTAAGCGTTCTACCAGAAATTACTATTATTTTATCCTTG
>JAGAMH010000107.1 GCA_017624815.1 Clostridia bacterium | reverse complement strand
TAACCTAACAGCTGCCTTACTGCCTTCTTTTAAAGTATCTGCAACGGCAAATATTGCAATTAATATATCGTTTTTTGCTAAATATAAAACAGTTTTGCCGCTTTTAGAAAATTCGTTAGAAAGTTTTTTTACCGAATTATCTAATTTTACGTTAGATAAAAGTTTTTCATTACCTAAATAATAAACGTCGTTTAAATAGTTAGCAGTTGCACCTTTGCCGATTATATAGTTAAAGTTGCTAACTTCAACACCTTCGCAAGCATATTCTACAATACACTTTGCAAGTGGATGGTTGGAATTTTTTTCAATTCCACACGCAATTTTTAAAGCCAAATCCTTATCAAAATTAAAAGTTTCAAAATTACAAACTTTGGGTTTTCCTTCGGTAAGAGTTGCGGTTTTATCTAACAAAACGGTGTTTACGTTACATAATTTTTGCAAATTTTCAGCGTCTTTATATAAAATTCCAAGCGAAGCCGCCTTTCCCGTTGCAGTCATTATAGCTACGGGAGTGGCTAAACCTAATGCACAAGGACAGGAAACGACAAGTACGGATATTGCGTAGGTTACACAATGCTCGGGATAAAAACCGCCGTCTATTAATAACCAAATTATAAAAGTCAAAAGGGAAATAAGCGTTACAACTGGCACGAAAATACCTGCCACTTTATCGGCAAATTTTTGTATGGGTGCTTTACTTGCCCCCGCTTCTTTTACCATTTTAACTATTTTGGAAAGCGTTGTTTGTTCGCCGACTTTCTCAGCTTTTACTTTAATTATTCCGCTTTTATTTAACGCTGCCGAAGTTACTTTATCGCCTACGCTTATTTCTACGGGTAAACTTTCGCCCGTGATTGCCGATTTATCGACGAAAGAGTGTCCAAAAATTACAGTACCGTCTACTGGAATATATTCGCCTTGCTTAACGATTAAAATATCGCCGACTTTAACGGCTTTAATTGAAACGGTTTTCTGTTCTCCGTTTTCTTCGATAGTAACGTTATCGGGCGCGAGCTTTAAAAGTTTTTCTATTTCATCGCCCGTTTTACGCTTGGATTTTTCTTCTAACCACTTACCTACGGTAACGAGAGTTAAAATCATTGCAGCAGATTCAAAATGTAAATGAACGTGTTCTGCACCGCAAAAATTTAATACGGTTAAAACGATTGAATAAACGAAGGAAACACCCGAACCTAAAGCGACGAGAGTATCCATATTTGGAACTTTTTTAATAAGTGCGACCATTCCGTTTTTAAAAAATGCGAAATTTACGATTATTATAGCAAGCGAAAAAACTGCTTGAACAACTGAAAACCACGCAGCGTTTCCATCATGTGGATTGATATACTTAGGCAAAGGCGCGCCGAACATATGCCCCATAGAAACATACATTAGCGGCAACAATAAACACACGGAAATTATAAAACGGATAAAAAATGCTTTATCTTTACTTCTTTCTTTAATTTTAGGCTCATCACCTTCGATATAAATTCCATAACCAAGCTCTTTAACTGCATTAAAAATCTCGTTTTCAGAAATTTCGGCGTCGTTGAAGTCCACCTTCATACTCTTACCCATTAAACTCACTTCGACGAAATTAACGCCGTTAAGTTTAATTACGGTTCGCTCAATTCCCGAAGAACACGCAGAACAAGTCATACCCGTTACGGTATACGATTTTAACAAGATATTCTCTCCTAATTCCTATAATTTTTGTATGAATAAATTATAAACCAAAGTTAAGATTTTGTCAAGATAAAATATGTAAAGAAAAACGGACTGCAAAAAATGCAGTCCGTAAATTGATTAGTTTTTCTTGTCGTTTTGAGCTACAACTTCAACCTTGTTGTAATAGCCGCAATTTCCGCATACTCTGTGAGCCTGCATTAATTCGTGGCAATGAGGGCATTCTACTAAAGTAGGAGCCGTTGCCTTATAATTTGCAAATCTCGAATTGGTTCTGCTTTTGGATTGTTTACTCTTAGGTACTGCCATATCTATACACCTCTTTAAATTTATCTTTTTTAATTTACGTTAATACCCTTACAGTCCGGTTTGCACAACAAAACGTCGGGTTGGCTGAAAAGTATTGCTTCGTTTACTGCGGCGGTTAAATCTAATTTATTTCCGTCGTAATAATAATTATCGGGGTCGTTTTCAGGTACGAATAAAATTTCTTCAAAAAACTCTATGTCTTTTTCGGCGTTGTTTAAGCAATATGAACATTGCCCCTTAATTTTGTAAGCAATATTCAAATCGATACCAACGCTATCGTCGTCGTATATTTCGTATTTACCCCAAACTTTTATATCGCCGCTAAATTCAGTTAACGGTAAAATAAGTTTATCATTATCGGCTTTATACGAATATTCAAAGTCGCCAACGTACTTTTTTAAAGCGTTGAGCTTTTTAATTTCTAATATCATACCTATATCGACCTATAAAATTATATTATATTAAATAAACTATGTCAACTTATTTTGCAATTACAAATGGAAAATATTTATAAAAGTTCAGCAGTTTCTCTTG
>JAGAMH010000106.1 GCA_017624815.1 Clostridia bacterium | reverse complement strand
TTTATTGCATATAATATAGATGTCAGTATGATACGCACCTTAACGGGTAGCTCGATTACTGAACGCCGGTATGATACGCACCTTAACGGGTAGCTCGATTACCGGCTTTTTTTATTTAAACCGTTTATACCAACGTTTATTTTACGCCTATACATACTGAATAAATACCATAATACTAAGGCTATTGCCGCGAAAAGTAGTAGCCAAAGCACGGCTTTTAATATTTTTTTCTTGTTAGGTTGTATTTATAGTTGACTTTATTTTTAATATGCTATATTCTAAGTATATAAGAAGTGAAATACTTTTCGGTGGCTAACCCGTTGAGGTTATGCTTACGACGTTCACTTCTTATTTTTTTGTTTATTGAATTTTTTTTGATTAAAATATTGACTTTTTATTTTTTATTGCATATAATATGAGTGTGCCCGAAACGTGGATGCTTAGGCTTTAGCGATACCAAAGCCGTGGGTTACTATATAAGAAAGAGCTGCAGCTCTTTCTTATTTTTTTCTTGTTTACTTGCATTTTTAGTTGACTTTTGATGTTAGGTTTGGTAGTATATTTACAAATGTGAGAGTCGGGTACCTTTCCGACCGGATATTTTTAAATCCCACTCACTATTAGAGAGCAAAGTTATTTGCTCTCTTTATTTTTTAGGTCTGTTTTTTTGTGGATATTTTTTTCATATCCCATTTGTTAAGGCGAGTTTTGGTTTTGCCTAAATGTTTTTCTTTAATAGGTTTACCTGAAACGGTTTTACGAAAGGTTTTTACTTCAACGCCGCTTGCCCTTCTTATATCAGGGGATTTTTCAATCGGGATAAGTCCCGTTCTTTTTTTACCGTTTTTGTCATACAAAGAACTAATACGACGTACCGCCATATTGTTTTTATCGTTGTTCATAGAAACGACCATTCGAGTTTTACCTCTACCGCCTACAAGTATTTTGTCATTTGTTTTATATACTCTGCCTTTTATGTATTTTCGTTTGCGTGCCATTATTTTATCCTTTTTTTGCGCTTGGTTTTACCGGGCATTTTTTCTTGCTTTTTTTGGATAAGTCGTTGACCTGCTTTTTCATTCGAGCGTTTGATATCCAGTCTATAAGCTTAAACACGACAACTAATATTAAAATATGGCACAAAAACAAAGCGGCGGAGCAAATATGCTCCGCCGCTTCGTACGTATGGGGTATTAAGGATAACGCGCAATTATTTACGCGCATTTTTAAGGCTTTGTAATTGTTGCTGAGCTTGCTCGCGCGCCGTTTTAAGGCTTTCTTCAAGCTGAGCTTTTAATTGGTTTAAACTTTCTTCTAACTTAGCTTTTTCTTCTTGAACGGAATTAAACGCTTCTTCGCCGATATCCTGTTTAATAAGGTTTAAAGTTCCTTCTGCCTTATTTGCAACTTTTTCGGCAGCGGCACGCACTTCAGCAGAAGTGATTTTACCGTCTTCTAAAATGGCTACTAATTCGTTTACTACCGATTCAACGTCGGATATTACGCCGCCAACTAAGTTTTTAACGCCGTCGGGGATAGCTTCGATTATAGCGCCTACAGTTTGTTTAACTTGCTCGATTTGGGGTTGATATTCGTTTGCAAGTTCGGCAATTTTTTGAGATAATTGCGTTTCTACCGTGGTTAAAGTTTCGTTTAATTGCGCTTTAAGTTGGGCAATATCGCCGCTTAAACTGCTATTTTTAAACGCCTTGTCTAAGTATGCGTAAACGCTGTTTAAGGTTACTTCTCCGTTAGAATTTTTAATCTTTGCAAGATCTTCGCCTTCAAGGTTTAAAACGGTTGCAACAGCCGAAATTTGTTCTTCCGTCAAGGGATATTCGGCAGCCTTTTCCACGTAAACTAATCCGCTTGCCGTTGCGTTTAAAAGACGTTCTGCTCCTTTATACGATTGATATAATATTCCGTAATAAGAAGTGTTTGCATGGGTAATTAAATTTTTAGCGTAGTATGCAGAATAAACTCCGTCTACTATAGTTCCCGCCGCCGTATCGTAAGCGCTTTCTGCAATAGCCGCCGCCTTTTCGTATGCGTAGGTTGCGTATTCTTCGGCTTTGGAATGCGTTTCAGAAACTATTTTAATAAGTTCTTCTTCGTTCAACTTAACTGCCGCTTCCAAATCAATTTCGCCCGTTTCCGAAGCGGATATTGCAAGTTTAAACTCTTCGGGAGTTAAAGCTTGAATTACGTTATCGTTAGGATATTGCGCCTTTAAGTTTTCTAATTTTCTTAAAATGGAATAAGCTTGCGTGCCGGTGGTTTCTACGTTTAAGTTAAAATCGCCTGCGGTTGCGCTTATTTTTGCGTTGATTTTGGATAAAAGCTCTTGCGCTTTGCCTTCTATTGCAGAAGTTACCGAAGTTTCTACTACCTTATTATTTTGGTCTAAGTAGCCCATTTCAACGGCAAGCTCGGTTACCTTTTCAACCGCCTTTTCTATTTTAAGACCGGTTAAATCAGCTTCGCCGTAAAGTAAAACCTTACCGTCTTCGTTTGCGCCGTAAACACTTACTACTTTATTGTTTTTATCCACGGTAAATTGAATTGAAGGGTTTATGTCTACCGTAACGAAGGTTTCCGCCTTGGCTTGCTCTCCGTTTGAACAAGCTACGAAGGGAACGCATAACGCTCCAGCACACGCTATAGCTAAAGTGGTGGTTAAAAGTTTTTTTGCTCTCATAATAATCTCCTTTATCGCAATAACTGCATTGCTTACGTATATTAAACAACGCAGCTTTGCGTTTTATTGCAAAAATTTTTTATTTTTTTATATTATCCCAATAATTTTCTAAAGAACCATACTTTTTGGTTATACCATTTATAAAATTTTGGTAACTTTCTTTAGAAAGCGCTTGGGTGTTTTCAAAATGGTGCGAATACTTTGCAATTCTGTTTTCGTATTCGGCAAAATAAGTTTGTTTTATTTTTTGGTTATATTCTTCTGCCGTTAAAGGCGCGTTTAAAAGCTCGGAAAAATTTACGTCTATGCCCTTATTTATTAAAGCTTGCGCCACCTTATCGGCGTACTCGGCAAAGCTTTCCGCGCTAAAATTTGCTATAAAATTTAAAATTTCTTCTAAATCGTAAGAGATTGACAAAAGCTCTTCTTTTATAAAGTTTTTAATTCTATCGTTGACGTAAAGATTTTCGTAAACGGTGGCAATTTCCGCCTGCGTTTTACCAGATACTTCTCTTTCGCCAAACAAATCTTGCTCTTCGCATATAAAATTTATAACGTCTTTAACGCTTTTATCTTGGCTAAAACCTGTAAGGGTGCAAAACTCTTCTTTAGTAACCACGTCGTCTACTACTACCGAATAAAATCCGTTGTCTATAAAGTAGTTTTGCACGGCTTGAACGCTTTGTTCTAAAGTTTTTACCGCCGTTTTACTATCGTATGCGGAAATTTTAACGGCGTCGCCGTATTCGACTACGTTTAAATATCCTAATTTTGCCGCCTTTTCCACGTATAAGCCAACCGCCTCGGAAAAGCTTTTTCCCACTAAGGTTTTAGAAAATTCATCCTTGGATAATATAACGTCGGCGTCGGTATTTAACGCCAGTACACCCGTTACTATGCCCGATTTATCGGCTGTAACACACACGGCAGGGTTAATTTCAACAGCGAACACGTCGCCTTGGGGCGCAGCCGAAACGTTGTAAATTGCAACCGAGCCCACGCTTACGGCAACCGCCGCGGCACATCCTGCTACCGCGCCTATTATTTTATTAAAGTTAAACTTGCGCGCAGACGTTTTTATTTGAGTTGAAGGCTTTTCCGCCTTTAAACTTTCGCTAAGTTCTGGAATTTTACTATCCAGTTCTTCTATCCATCGCTTTTTCCAATTTTTCACGCGTTCACCTCCTTTAACGCCGTTTGCAACTTTTTAATACTGCGTTTATATTTAGAAGTTACCGTTCCCGTGGGGCAGTTTAGCATTGCGGCTATTTCTCTATGTTTATAACCCCACAAAACGTGTAAAATAACTATTTCTCTCTCTTCGCTTGAAAGAACTTTTTCCATTACTTCGGAAACTCCGTAATAGTTTTGTAACGAATACGTTTGTTCCCTATCGGGTAAATACGTGCGGGAATTCTTTTTAATTTCGTCAAGGGCAAGGTTTTTTGCTATTTGTAATATCCAAGCCCTTCCGTTAGTTCCGGGAACGTATTTTTCCGCGTTGATTTTAATTTTAAGATAAACGGTTTGCATAACGTCTTCACAACTTTCGTAATTTTTTAAATATGAATACAAAAATGCAAAAACACCGCGTTTGGTTTGCTCGTAAAGCTCTTCTAAGGCGTATTTATCGCCTTGAGCAATTTTAACGAGCAGTTTATCCGTCTGCCTTTCGTTCATTTGTTCACCTTAAATTTCCTTTTACCTTACTTATTAAACTTAAAAAAATTGCGTTTTGTTGCACGTTTTAAAAATTTTTCCAAAAAAATTGCCGCCAGTATTTGACGGCGAATTTTTATTTAACTTTTTTTAGCATTTTATTCGGCGGATTTAAAATTATAAACGGGCTTTATTACCTTTAAAATTTTAACCGTTGGCGAAATGAGCTTTAAAATTTCTTCGCACGGTTTATACGCCATAGGCGATTCGTCTATCGTGCTTTCGCTTACGGTAGAAGAGTAAATTCCGCGCATTTGCTCTTTATACTCGTCTATGCTAAAAAGTTGTTTAACTTCGCTCCGCTTTAAAATTCTACCCGCTCCGTGCGGCGCAGAATTGTTCCACTCGGCGTTACCTAACCCTTCGGCAATAACGCAGCCGTCGCGCATGTTCATAGGTATTAAAACCTTTTGCCCCTTTCTTGCAGGTATTGCACCCTTTCTTATAACGTTATCTATATCGATAAAGTTGTGCACCGTTTCAAAACAGGAATATTTGTAAATTTTTAAAAACTTTAAAATATCTTCCGCCATTTTTTTGCGGTTTAAGGCGGCAAACTCTTGGCATATTTTTAAGTCGTGCAAATAATCTTGCATATTTTCGCCTTCTAAATAACAAAGCTCGGCACAAATTTTGGTTTTATGTGCGTATTTTGCCGTAATTTTTGCAATTGCCCCCGGAATATCCTCGGGTTTTCCCAATTTATTAAGCTCGGCAATCTTTTCCTTTTTCTCTTCTTCGGCACAAAATTTACAGTCTTCTATTGCCATTTTTTGATAAATTTTAGCCACCTGCAAACCGATATTGCGCGAACCGCTATGTATAATTAAATACCTGTTTTTATCTTCGTCTTCATCTACTTCTATAAAGTGATTACCGCCGCCAAGCGTTCCCAAAGAACCGTATAAACGGGGAAAATCTTTAAGCAAATTAAAACAGTTTAACTTTTTAATTAAATTTTCGGCGTTATTTTCCTTTCTGTAACCGCTACCGTGGGGTATTTTTGCGCGTATAAAACAATCTAAATCGGCAAGCGAAAAATCTACCTTGCCAAGTTCAACGCAAAGCATTCCGCACCCCAAATCAACGCCCAAAACGTTGGGGATTATTTTGTCGCTTAAAGTAGAGGTAAACCCCACCACGCACCCCGTTCCCACGTGGACGTCGGGCATTATTCTTATTTTTTGATTTTCAAACGGAGCGGCGGCGGCAAGAGTATATATTTGATTAACCGCCTCTGGCTCTACGTTTTCTGTAAAAATTAAAACGTCCTTTTTCATAATTTATATAATAGTTTCCAACCCGCGCTTTAAAGTGGTAAGCCCCATTTTCTTATAAAAATTATACGCCGCTTGGTTAAGCTCCCACACGTTTAAAGTTAAATTGTAACATCCTTCGCTTTTTGCAACGGCTAAAACGTGATTATAAAGCGCCGTGCCAACGCCCTGTCCACGCGCGTTTTCGTCTACGCATAAATCGTCGATATAAAGCGTTTTTATCTTTTGCAAATTTTCGCAATCTTTCCTCTCTATTATGCAAAAAGCGTAGCCTTGCAGCTTATTTTGCTCGTTAATTGCCACATATATAGGGGTTAATTTATTGTTAATAACGTCTTTTAACTGCTCGGGGTTATATTTTTTTGCACCCTTTATAAATATGTCGGGGCGCTTATCAGAGTGAACTTTTTGCACTTGGTATAAAAGTTTTTCTATTTCGGGAATATCCGAAAAGTTTGCAAGCCTTATTTCTTTTACCATAATTTTTTTCTAAATTAATTTAATTTCAATACCCAAAACACCCAAGCGTTTTTCCTCTTCGGGTGAATAGTAGTTATACATTTCTTTTACCGCTTCTTCACAAGTATAATTGTTAAATCCGCACTTTTTAAAACGTTCGCCGCAAAACAACTTTTCAAAGCTTGAAAAATTATGCAACGCAACCACTTTAGCATTAATTATATCGCCCGTTTCGCGGTTAGTAAAGCTTATCCTATCGCCCACCTTTAAGGTCTTTCTCTTATCGTCTAAAAGCCTTACTTCCACCGTTTTTTCGCCGTTTTTAATTTGCAGAAAGGGTTTTTCGCTTAACTGCATCTGCATTATTTATGCTCCTTCCACTTGCACTCGCCAAAATCAAAATTAGAAAATTCCGCTAAAAAAGAAGAATCTTCAGGTGAGCAAGCGTAGATACCGAAGGTGATTTTTTCCTTTCCTTTTACTAGGTGGCAAATGCGCATTTGCTTAAAATTTACGCCGTCGAACGAGCTTTCTATAAGGTAATCTGAATTGCGCCTGCTTAACCTATACCACACGTCTTTTACGTCGGCGGGGATATCTGTGGTCGCCCAATCAGAGTAGCCGCAGTTGGTAACTACGCTGCCAAGGCGTTGAAACTTTGCGTTTTCAACTTCTACCGAAGCTTTAAGCCAGTTTTCCGAATCGAGATATATTACCACGCCGCATTGATCAAAACGGCGCTTGCTTTCAAAATGCGTTTTAACGGTAAAGGAAAAAAAGCGTTCGTCCGTTTGCATTTGAAGTACGGGCGCGTTATCGTTTTGAAAAAGATAATAAGTGCGCTGCCATAAATCGGTAAACGGTTTGGTTTCTACTTTAATTTTGCCGTTTTCTATTATATAGCTTTTGGGTTGTCTAGTCCATTTAAGATTGTCAAAACAAAATTGCATATTGTTCTCCAAATAATTACTACGCAATATTATAGCAAATATTTTTAATAAATGCAATAGCAAAACAAAACTTATAAATAGCCCGCCGCATTTTGCGGCGGGCTAAAATTTTAGTTACAAAAGAAATTAGAGCTTGAAGCGGCGTTTGGTTTTCTACCCACGTCAACGTTGTCGCAATAACGATTTCTAAGCTCTTTAACTGGGTTGGGTGCAACCTGCCAACGATAATCTTTGCCCGCCCTCCTAATTCGCTTTTCAATAACGTTATGCGAAGGAACTATTTCCGCGGCGGGGTTAATTTTTGCTTGAAATGCAAAAAAGTTTGCGTCTTTAGGTAAGTCTTTCACCTTTATATAATCTTCTAAATCGCCCGTGAATTGTACGGTTGACCCCAATATATCCCTTACGTATTCTATATTTTCGTGCAGAGATAACGGTGCGGGGAATTCGCCGTTTGGAATAACTTGCTGCCAATGTTTATCTTCGTATTTTTCTAAAAGCTCGGCAGCTTTTTTAAGGTGCGATATTTCTATTTGTAAATTTTCTAACCACAGGTTTTTAACGTAAGCGTCCGTTTCCGTTTGATAACACGACCAGTATAAATAACACTCGGTATATTCGTGCCATAAAAGCATTTCAAGCCACGTTGCAGATGCGTCTTGCAACGACTCATAATGCGTTACGTGCTCTTCTTCCACCTGAGCAATTTCCATATACAACCTGCGCGCCAAATCGTTGGTGGCAAGGTTGGTTATATTCATATAATAATTCATAGTTTGCTGTTCGGCGGCGGTTATTATCATGGTTGATAACACCGTTTGCTTATCGGCAGTTTTGCTATTTATTATTCTTTTTACGTTGTCGATGGGGAAACGGTGATGCGCAATCGTAGGTCTTGCAGGC
>JAGAMH010000105.1 GCA_017624815.1 Clostridia bacterium | reverse complement strand
ATATCCTATAATTTGAATTTTCATATTTTAAAGGGGTAAAAATATTCTTTTAACTTTTCAATTTTAATTTTGCCGTTTAAAAGGTTGATAAGTTCTGCGTTAAATTCTTCAACTAAATGCTTTTTTACGGCAACGGTAAAGGTTACTTTATCTAAGTATTCGGTAGCTTTAACGTCGCAATCCTTTGCAGAAAAATAGCGCAAGGTGGAATCAACGAAAGGATAATCTACTATATATAAACTTTCGGCGCACGTTTGGTAGCATACCTTTTGGGCAGCTTCTAAATTTTCGCTAGTCGCCCCCGAATATGCGCGAACTAATCCGCCTGCACCCAACTTTATTCCGCCAAAATAGCGCGTTACCACCACCGCCGTTTGCATGAGTTTTTTGTTTTTTAAAACGTCGAGCATGGGCATACCTGCCGTACCTTGCGGTTCGCCGTCGTCAGAAAAACGCAAAAGGTTGCCGTTTATATCGGAGATAAACGCATAGCAGTTGTGGGTGGCGTCGGAATATTTTTTATTTAGTTTTGCAATAAAGGTGCGCGCTTGCTCTTCGCTTTCAACGTGACAAGAGGTGGTTATAAAGCGGGATTTTTCTATTACCTTTTCGGTTATGCACTCGCCCAAAACGGATAAATAACTTTCTTTCATAATTGCCGTAAATTTAATAATTTTATAAGTAAAATGCGGCTAAAAAGCCGCATTTTTTTAAACGAGTTTAATTTTAATATGAACTTTTTTGCCCTTGTGAATAATATCGCCGTCGGCTACGGGCGCGTTTATATCGGAAATTTTAGTTTCGTTTATAGTTACTCCGCCTTGCATAATTAATCTTCTGGCTTCGCCGTTAGAAGAGCATATTCCCGCAGCAACTAAAACGGGGATAATGGTTGCCGTTTCGACCTTTACCTCTTTTTCGGGTAAGTTTTCGGTAGAGCCGCCGAACGCCGCCTTTGCTTGAGCTTGCGCAATATTCGCCTTTTCTTCGCCGTGAACGAGTTTAGTAAGGTCGTAAGCTAAAATTTCCTTCTTTTCGTTTATGCGGTTATCTGCCCAAGTTTCCATTTCGCGGATATTTTCCATGGGGATAAACGTGAGCATTTTAATGCACTTCATAACGTCGGCGTCGTCAACGTTGCGCCAGTATTGATAAAAATCGTAGGGGGACGTTTTGTTTTCGTCTAACCAAACTGCGCCGCTTGCCGTTTTGCCCATTTTTTTGCCTTCGCTATTTAAAAGCAAGGTTATGGTCATTGCGTATGCGTCTTTGCCCGATTTTTTGCGGATGAGTTCCGTTCCCGCAAGCATGTTGCTCCATTGGTCGTTGCCGCCGAACTGCATGTTGCAACCGTAATTTTCGTTTAAGTAATAAAAGTCGTACGCTTGCATTATCATGTAGTTGAATTCAAGGAAGGATAAACCCTTTTCCATTCTTTGTTTATAACATTCGGCGCGGAGCATGTTGTTTACTGAAAAACAAGCGCCCACTTCGCGGAGAACGTCTACGTAATTTAATTTTAAAAGCCAGTCTGCGTTGTTTACCATAACGGCTTTATCTTCGCCGAATTCGATAAAACGTTCCATTTGCTTTTTAAAGCATTCGCAGTTGTGGTTTATCATTTCGGTAGTGAGCATAGAGCGCATATCCGTTCTGCCGGAAGGATCGCCTATATGGCCCGTGCCGCCGCCTACTAAAACTACGGGGCGGTTGCCTGCCATTTGCAATCTTTTCATAAGGCAGAGTGCCATAAAGTGCCCTACGTGCAAGCTATCTGCAGTAGGGTCAAATCCTATATAAAAGCGCGCACCGCCGTTATTTATAAGTTCTTTAATTTCCTTTTCGTCGGTTACTTGCGCAATTAAACCGCGTTCTTGTAACTCTTCGTAAATGTTCATACTTAAAAAGCCTCTTTTAAATTACTTAATTTATCGTGTTTAACTATAGCAAAAGTATAATAATTTGTCAAGTTAATCGGTAAAGAAATCTTCTTTATTAAGGTTTTCGCGCGCTTTTTCTATGGCGCGTTTTTCTATGCGCGATATATACGAGCGGGATATACCGAGTTTTTGAGCAACTTCTCTTTGCGGAAGAGCGTTTCCGTCGATAAGTCCGTAGCGAAGTGATATTATAGTAAACTCTCGCTCGGTTAAAAAGCCCTTTAAAGTTTTAACTATTTTTTCGAGCTGAATACTTTTTTCTACCTTTGAAAAAACGCTGTCTTCCTTTTCGGATAATAGGTCGATAAGCGTTAGTTCGTTGCCGTCTTTGTCCGTGCCGATAGTATCTTGCAACGACACGGTATTTTTATGCTTTTTACTTGCGCGAAGGAGCATTAATATTTCGTTTTCTATACACCTTGCCGTATAAGTTGCAAGCGCCGTTCCCTTACCTTCGCGATAGGTGTTAATTGCCTTGATAAGCCCTATTGACCCCACGGACATTAAATCGTCCGTTTCGGCTGCTCCGCTATATTTTTTTACCACGTGGGCGACCAAGCGCATATTGTGTTTAACTAAAATATTTTTGGCGTTTTTGTCGCCGTTGTGAGCAAGCTGCAAATACTTTTTTTCTTCTTCGGGAGATAGCGGTTTTGGGAAAGCGCCACCGTCTTGCACTAAGCCCGTAAACAGAAAAATTTTGCTTAAAAGTAAGGATAAAAAGTCGAAAAACATAATTACACCGCCTTTATTTTTTTGCGTTGTATATTTTATGTTTTTTATAACTTGTACTATACCGCAAAAAAACGCACAACAGTTTTATAGTTTTTAATTGACTTTTTATTTTTTAGTACTTATTATTGTTCTAAAATTAAACACCGTATATTTACATATTTTTTTAAGTGTTATAAAATAAACCTAATTATAATACTTAAGGATAAATTAATGAAATTTAAAAAGCTTTATAAACTTAATTTGTTTTTAATGGGCGTTATCACCCTTCTTTGTTTATTTTTTACAACGAACGGCGTGGTATTTGCAGATGACAACCAAGAAGAATTTAAGCCGCGCGTAGTTGGCTATCTGCCTAATTGGGCATATAGGGAATACGAAAATATTGATTTTAGCACGCTTACGCATATTAATATTGCGTTTTGCAACGTTGGTTCTAACGGCGAATTTAATACGGGTATTCCCGATAACGCCATGCAGGCGATAATGCAAAAAGCTAAAGATAATAACGTAAAGGTTATAGCGGCGCTTGGTGGGGGCGGATATTGCGATCCTTACCGCTCGTTGATTGCCGGAACGGATAAAATTACCGCACTAAACAATAAGCTTACCGCCTTTTGCCAAAAATACGGTTTCGACGGCATTGACCTTGACATAGAGCTTGGTTCAAGCGACGCCGTGTGGGATTATTACGGTGAATGGGTTGCCGCCCTTAGGGTAATTTGCGACGAAAACGGTTGGCTTTTGAGTACTGCTACGGCGCAATGGGTTGCCCACGACGTTACTTTAGAAACCTTTGCGCTATTCGATTACGTAAACGTTATGGCGTACGATAACGATTCCCGTAGCGAAAAGTCGCACTCTTCTTACAATTTTGCCGTTGAGTGCTTAAATTACTTTAACGTACAAAAAGGCGTTCCCAAAGAAAAGTTAGTTTTGGGCGTACCCTTTTACGGCAGGGGTTATAATAGTAACGGCACGCTTGATTGGAATTCTTACATATCGTTTGAAGATATAGTAAAAGCCGACGAAAATTTTTACGACTTAGACGTTTATAACGGCGTTGCGTATAACGGCGCAAGTACTATGCGTAAAAAGTGCCAACTTGCAAAAGATTACGGCGGTATAATGATTTGGGAAATTACTTTAGACGCGTTGGGAGATTTTTCGCTTTTAAGCTTAATTAAAGAAGAGATTATCACTCCTTATATTT
>JAGAMH010000104.1 GCA_017624815.1 Clostridia bacterium | reverse complement strand
CAGGAGTTATTTGTAAATACGTTCTGCCCGTGTTGTTTTGGTTGATGGGCATATCGCCTATATTTTCACCACCACAACGGCTTATAACGTAAATAGCCGTATCGGAAAAGTCTTGCGCGTTTTGCATTACGGTGTCGGTAAAGCTCGACTGTTTCGGTTCGGCAAGTTTATAAGTACCGCTATCTAAGTTGCTGTTTTTTCTTACCGCACTAGTCGATCTGCCAAAGCTGTCGTAAATGTCTATAATTTCTTGGTTTACTTCAAAGTCGTTTTCCTTCAATGCGGTTAAAAGCGTTTTCTTTATGGGCTTGCCTTCTTCATCATTGTGCGAAGGTATAGAAGAAGAACCGCTGCCCTTACCTTTTAGCAAAAAGCCTTCGTCAGTAGCGCCCCAGCCGAATACGTTTACCTTCTTACTTTCAAGAGGTAAAGTGTTATTTTCATTTCTAAGTAAAACCATACTTTCGTCACCGATTTTACGGCAAAGCTCGTCGCTTAACTTTAACGTTTCGCTAGAAGTTTGCAAGTTATCGCCCGTACCGCAAAGGGTAGCCGTAATTACTTGCTGGTTCATAAAAGCAAACGCGTTGCCTATAGATAAGCCTGCAAGTACTGCGCCTATTGCGGAAAAACTTACGATTTTTTTAACTAATTTATTCATTGTTTCTCCTTTCGGTTTTATTTAAACCTGCACAATAAAATTATACGATTTTATGATAAATGTTTTTTGATGAAACTTCAATAAACACCCTACTTTAATAGTATATTTTTAACCTAAATGCCTTAACAGTATATTTTAATTCTATAAAGGAAAAGCCGCGCAGACAATTCTGCGCGGCTTTACGTTATTGGGAAGTATGAAATAAAAAGAAGGATATGAGAATGCGTTATTTATGCTTTTATTATATTGCTTTATTTTACTGTTTTCAATTACCTAAAAGCCGTATAAGTATATAAATATACTTTTTTATAAATGCGAATAAAAATATACCGATTATGATTTTAATAAATACTGCTTGGTAAACTCGCTTTCGGCGTTTTCTATAAGCTCTACTACGTCGTAGCGCGTAGGACTGAACGTTACGCTTTTTTGCAATTCGTTTAGCGTTTGATAAAGCTCCTTTCTACAATGCGGTTCTTCGCCGCGTTTAGCCGTTGCGTACCCATTAAAATACTCTTTAAAATAATCGTCGTTTAGCGGCTCGCAAGCGTAAAACGCATCCGTTAATACGTTTGTATAATTTTGGTTGTTCCACGCCGAAATGGGGGGCAATAAAGCCGTTCCACCTTCAAATTCCGCCGCGCGTTCTTCGTATATTGCAGTTATTGCCGATTCGGTTAAATAGGGCGTTTTACCAGTATATTCTAAAAATTTTACCACTCCTTCTACTTGCTCTTCAGTAGCCTTACCGCTTATTGCATAAACCGTTCCGCCCCAGAGCGTATAAGAGTTTTTTCCAGTTTCGGTAGGTAAAGGGAAAAACGCCAAATTGCCCTTTAAGTTTTTATAAGAAGATACCGCCAAAGACAAGGTATTGCCGTAGCATATTGCCATGGCGCATTTTTCGTCTGCCAAAAGCTGAATCCAATCGTTAGTGCCGTAAGATACCGTATGGTTTACATAGTTTTGTTGGGACATAGTTTTAATCCAACGCAGCGCGTTACTCATTTTTTCCACGTTGAAATCGGCACGCCAACTATTGCCTTCTTTAACTATTAAATTATCGCATCCAAAGTTATATAAAACGTTGCAAAACAATCTGCCGCACTCTTCCGTTGCCGTGGGAATAAATAGCGCGGATACGTCTGCGCCGTAACGTTCTAAAATTTTTCCCGCCGACTCTTCTATCTTTGCAAAGGTGTTGGGATAAAGCGCGTTGCCGCTTCCGTCGTATAAAGCGTAATTGCCCTTAAAATCCTTTTTAATTATATCGGCGGAAGATAACATATTAAGGTTTACCGCCATACCAGCCCCGTACTGTTCGCAAGGGATTCCAAAAACGTTTTCGCCGTTAGATATTTGCGTTAAAACGTCGGAAGCCACCTCGTTTTTCCAACCTTTTTCGTTAAAAATTTGACTTACGTCTTTAATATATCCGTTATTAAAAGCCGTTTGCGCATAATTAAAATCCATTAAAAAAACGGTTGGCAGCTGCCCCGAAACATATTTTGCCGTAACGGTGTTTGGATTATACGTATACGGCGACGCAATTATATCGTATTGCGGATAAGCGCTTTCAAAATTATTTTCCCACTTTTCGTAAAGGGTTATTTTTTGTTCGTTAGTGCCTTCGGGCCAATATCCTATATATAGCTTAGTTTTGCCCTGCCTTGGAGCACAGCCAAAAGCAAAAAACGCGGCAAAAAGAGCAATCGTTAATATAGCTACCCGCTTTTTTATTTTCATAATTAAAATATACTTCCTATGTTGCTATTTTTAGTAATTGATGATATAATTTTATTAAGGTGGTTTATGTTTAATAAAATTCGCGCCGGGTTATACCGCAGTTTAATGTTAATAGCCGCAATATTTACCGTTGCAATGATAGTGCCCAGCATTATCATATTTTCTACTACGCTATACCAATCTTACGAAGATATGGCGATAAGTAAAATTGACCGAAGTATTACAGACTGCAGAAGCTTTGTAAACTCGGTTATGACCTCTACCGATAACCTTGCGGCAAACACCACGGTAAAACAAACTTTAAACGGCGAAAATATTACCAACTCGCTTACCGAAATTTTAGATAACGCGTGCAACTATTCCATTAAAATAAACGCCATTACCGTATATGATTTAAACGGCAACGTTTATACCTCTTCGGGAGTTTCCGGCTCACCCGAGCTTGCCGAGCTGAAAAACAACGCCTACCTTGCAGAGTTTTTCGACGACGAAGATTCGCAAGAATATATTTCGCTAAGAACCGAATACTTAACTAAAATTTACGATAACGCCCCTTACGACGCAAACCAAGGCATTTTAAGCTGTTGCAAAAAGGTTTATTCGGATAGCGGTGATTTGTTGGGATACGTTTTTTCCGATATTTTTTCTTCGGCGCTCTTTAATTACTTTAATTATTCAAACGATACTTACTTTAATAACTCTGCGGCAATTATTAAATACGGCGGGGGATATTTAGCCTCCGATTTGTATAGCAAATATAACGAAAAGATGGTAAATGCCGAAACGAGCATTAGCGTTACGCGCATTGCAGGACGAATGATAGTGCCTAGCTCGCGCAACTTTTACGGTGGAACGGTTTACGTTGCCGTGCCGCTAACCGCGTTTTACCAAACGGTTGCAATACTTTCGGTATTGTTCGTAACTTTAGGTGCAGTAGTTCTACTTTTAGTGCACGTAATTTCCAAGAAAAACGCGCGAAAAATAACCGATAAACTTGACGAATTATACGATAAAATGGACACCGAAATTAACTTTTAATTAAGCTTTTATAGCAAAAAGAACGCAAAAGCGTTCTTTTTTTATATGCGTTTTGCAATGGTAATAACTACTTTTGTGCCCTTATTTGCAGCGGAATCAATTTTTAGACCGTACGCTTCGCCGTATTCTAAGCGGATACGTTCGTTTACGTTATAAATTCCAAAGCCGCCCAAAGATTCTTTCTCTTTGTTGGCGTAAATAACGTCGTCGGAAACTTCAAAACCCGAACCGTCGTCTATAACTTCAAAAACGATATCGTCGCCGTCGCCGTATACGTTAATTTCTATTTGCCCATCCCTTTCAACGAAGGCGTATTTTAGCGAGTTTTCAACGATTGGTTGCAATATAAGCTTAAGCGTTTTATAATTTTTAACCTGCTCGTCGGCGTTTATTATTACCTTAACTTTGCCGGGGTAACGAATGTTGTAAATTTGCACGTAGTGGGCGGTTAATTCCAACTCTTCGCCCACCGTTATAAACTTGTCCCCTTTATGTAAAGAAAGACGGAAAAATTTAGCCAAGTTTACCGCAATGGATTCTATTTCTTCTTCCTTTTTTATTTTAGCCATCCACGAAATTGCGTCTAACGTATTATACAAAAAGTGCGGGTTTATTTGCATTTGAAGGGCGTCTAACTCCAACTTTCTTTGCGAGTCGGCGTCTTCCCTGCTCTTTTCCATAAGGGCGAAAATTTTATCCATCATTTCGTCGTATTTTTGCTCTAAGTTATAAAGCTCGTCGCCCTTTTTTGCGGTTGCCGAAACCTTTTTACCCGTACGCATTACGCCTTCGATATTGGCGTCTAGTTCGGCGATAGGGGTGGATAATCTTTTAGCTAATATAATTGCCAAAATTACACCCACGGCGAATATTACGCACGCTAAAACAGACAATACTACGGTTAGATTTTGATACGTGCCGTAGTAATAATCGTAATTCATAACGCTAACGACGTGATAGTTAAAGCCGTAAAGCTCGTTTACCCTTTCTAAGTAACTTGTAAGAACGTATTTGTTTTCGCCGTTCATATCGAAAAAGTCGGCGCTTTGATCTACGTCTAACTGATACATATTTGAATAATATAAAATTTTTCCAACTAAGTCTTTATCTTCGTGCGATAAAATATAGCCGTCTTTTGATATGATATAAGAATATCCCGCCTCTGAACCTAATATTGCGTAGCTAGAACTTAAAGCACTTTCGTCCATATAAAAAACGAAAGCCCCTTCCGTTTGAGTTATATCTATTTTCATATGCACGACGAAGGGTATGCAGCCGTTTTTATATTCGCCTACTATTATGGAGTTTTTATTTTCGGCAGCCTGTAAAAACACCGATTCGTTGGGGGATATATAGCCGTTAACGGATAAAAAGCCGCCCACATCCCTCCAACCAACGTCGGCGAATATCGTGCTCATTTCACCAACCGTTACAAGCTGTTGCAACGCTTCGGCGCGCACGGTACGCGAGTTGTTACTATTTAAATTGTTTAGTAATTGTTGATTATCTTCTCTTACCATGCGGGCGTATGAATACACCACCTCGTCTATGGTGGTGCAAATACTTTCGTCTACGTCTTTATGAAAGGAAAAAATGTTATCCTTTAAATATCCTTGCGTAAAAACGGAAGACGTTACTTGTATTGCAATTATAACCAACGCAAACAAGCCCGTTAAAACTGCGGTAAACAGCATAACCAGTTTAGAGTTTAACTTTTTCATTATTACTTTTTCATATATTCGGCAGGCGAACAACCAACCGTATCTTTAAAAATTTTAGTAAAATATCTAACGTCGGAAAAGCCCACGGCAGTTGCCACTTCACCAACGCGTAAATCGCCTTTTGAGAGCATTTGTTTTGCTTTAAGTATTCTATATTCCCTTAAAAGATCGTTAAACGTTTTATTTAAAACTTCTTTAGTTTCGTGCATAAGGTGGCTTTCGGAAACGAACAATTTTTTAGCCGCCCACGTTACCGTTATTTTTTGCGAATAATTTTCGCTTATCAACGTTAACAGTTCGTCGATTAGCTTATTTTTATTGCCAAAATCACCCGTTGGCGTTTGCAATTTTACGTTATGTACGTTGGGGAAGGCAAAACTTAGCGCCAATTTTTTTGCTTGGGCAGCCCTTTTAGGAAGGCTTTCTACGCCGTTATATTCGTCGCTTATTCCAACGGAAAGTCGGCAGGCGCTATGCTTGCTTTGCTCGTTTAAAAGATTGTCCACGAAGTTTTTTATTACGTTTTTATCTTTTAAGCCCGTTAAAATAATAAACTCTTTTTCGCTTTCGTAGCCCAAAACGCCGAAATTTTCCAAGGCGGTTTTAAGCTTTGCATATACGTTTGAAAGGGTTTTATCGTTATTTTCTAACACCATGCAAAAAATTGCCGTGCCCGACTGCGGAATTTTTACGTTTAAAAACTGCATTTGCGATAAAATTCTTTGTTCCAACTCGCCGTCTAAAAGCTTATGAAAGAACATTTCCACAACGTAAGGCACGTTTTGTTCCATGCGGTGTAACGCAAGCTTGTTTCTTCTGTTCTTTTCTAAAACGGTTAAAACTTCCTTTACCTTTTCAACGAGCTGCTCGTTTTCGATAGGCTTTAAAACGTAGCCCGAAACGCCGTATTCTAACGCTTTGCGAACGTATTCAAAGTCGCTATAACCGCTATAATAAATAATAGCCCCGTCGAACTTTTGCTTAGAAAGGATTGCGGCGAACTCCAACCCGTCCATAACGGGCATTCTTATATCCGAAATAATTAAATCGGGCTTTAAATTATTAACGGCTTCTAAGGCGAATTTTCCGTTGGAATATTCGCCCACTATTTCTATATTTAAACTGTTCCAATTAATGGTTTCTCGCAAGCCTTTACGCACGAGATATTCGTCGTCGACTATAATAAGACGGTATTTTTGCATTTTCCCCCCAACGATTGCTTGCAACAATCGTTTATGCAATTAAAGGTTTTTTCTCGTTTAGAATAAACGAGAAAGGGCTAGCCCTTTGTTTTTTTAATTGCTTTATATTATTATAACCCCTTTCGGGGCAAATTGCAATACTATTTAAAAAAGCGGCAAAAGAAAACTTTTGCCGCTTTTTTATATTGCATAAACTTGTTTATATATCGATTGCGGCATTACCGCACGAAGCAGTTTTAAAACGGATTCTTTACTTTCTTTTCTGCCGTCTTTTATCCATTTGTAAGTTATGTCGGTTATGGCTACGCCGCAAAACTGTAACGAATATTTATTTAATTCGCAAGTTGCGTCGCCACCGTTTGCTTTTATAATATTTTCAAGTAGCTTAGTTACCGACTGTTCGTGGAAATGGCGGGTGGAATTTATGTCTACTGAATCAAATGCGTGCATTACTACGTTTGAGTACTTCTCAAAAACGTTTAAGCATTGAATCATAAATTCTTCCCAGTTTAAAACGTCGAACGAAATTTGATTGTAAACGTTATTTTTTAAGCACTTACAACATAAATCGTATTTATCTACGTAATGCTTATAAAACGTACCTTTGCAAGAGCCAACCTCTTCAATAAGTTCGTTTACGGTAATTTCGTCTATGCTTTTACGTTCGAGCAAGTTCATCATGCTTAGCTCGAAATATTTTTTCATATTCATCTATTTCCCTCTCCCCAATTATAAAAAAATAGAAAATGAAACTACGCAATTATTATATTATAGAAAAGAGTTTTTGTAAATATCGGAGGAAAAGCGTTGCAGTTTTGCCTACACTTTTTTGCAGTTTTGCCTACAGTTTTTGTAAAAATTATATTTTTTATACACTTTTTTTTAAGATAATAAAAGTAGACGGTTTGCAAAACCGTCTACTTTATTTTAGTCGTTAGAATAAACGTATAAAACGTCGATATTTGGCGAAACGTTGTTTAGAACTTGCAGTTTTATTTCGTTTTCGCCCTGAATAAGGTTTACGCCGTTTACCGTTACGGCTTGCCAACTGTAATAATCGGCTATTCCGTCTATGGGAAGCGTTACGTTGGATAAATCTACCGCAACGCCGTTTACAGTAAGCGTTATAAGCGTTTGTAAATTGTCCGTAGGCCTGTTTCCGCCAATCGTTTCAGAATAATTTGCGCTGGCAAGCATAATTGTAACGTCGGCGTTTTCTTGGCTTTGCATATCGAATTTAAAGGTTAAAGCGTTTCCGCTCTTTGCAAAATTGCCCACGATTGCGTTTCCGCTTGCAACCTTTTCGGTATTTTCGTAAATGTTACGCTCTATCATTGCAACGCCTTCGCGGCTAGAAACGCTTGCCCCAAAATCGGCGTTTTCCGCCTCTAAAATGAGCGTAGGCGTTAATTTTTCCGTACTTGACTGGTTTTTAAGGTAATCGTATTTTTCGTCTACATTGGCAATTAAGGCAGGTATAAGCTCGCTATCGCTATACGCCGCTACGCCGCTTAAAGTAACGCCTTGGCTAAATTCTACTTTAACCTGATTGTTTAAAGCGTTTACGGGCACACCGCGTACTATAAAGGTGTTTTCGCCTTGAATAAGGTTTACGCCTTCTACCTTAACCGTTTTATCGTTTATTGAAAGGTCTAAATTTTTGGCTAAATTTTCTATATTTTGTTGGCAATTAAGCGTTAAAACGAAGTCTGCCCTAGAGACAATCTTTCCCGAATTAAAGTTAAAGTTGCCGTTTTCGTCGGAGGTGAATTGTACGCTGTTTTTATAATTGCCTTGATATTCGCCAACGGTTATATCGTTTAATTGATAGGTTTTTATCGCCCTTACGCAATTATAGTCGGTATAAATAAAAAGCGCGTCGGTGTTAGGCATCGTTATATTAGAGCCGCTGTTTTTAGGGCCTATTTCTATATAGTTTAATCCTTCGCTAAAATCTACGTTTTTAATAACGACGTAACGCCACTCGTAATACTTATGCTCGTCGTAGCCGGGGAAAGATACGAAGGAAATATCTACCTGTTCGCCGTTTACTTTACAATAAACGTAGTTGCTCATGGGATTGAGTTCGCCAATACCCGTAGAAACGTATAAAACGTTAGCCATTTTAAACACTAAATCGGCTTTGCAAAGGTCTTGGCTTTCTACGGTAAAACGAATATAGTTGCCTACGCGAGAAATGTTTCCAACCGACTTTCCGCCGCTTGGCTCGTTCATAGTTCCGTCGTCCTTTTCTATATAGCTAGTAGAGTGGCTTAGCCCTGCGCTAGCGTTAACGAACGCCGATTCCGCCTCGTAAACGAGTTTATTTGCGCGCGTTTTAAACATATCTTCGGAAGTGAAAACTTCGCCAAAATATTTAGAAGAAGGAGTGTTTGCCGTAATTTGGCTTGTACAGCGAGAACATTTAGAAACCATTTTCATAGTGGCGTCGTCGTAGTGGTAGGAGGTATAATCGTGCCCTACTGCGCTTATAATTTCGCTATCGTAGCCAAACTTGCAATCGTTGCAATATTTATGCGTTGTGCCTTGCTCTTCGCAAGTGGCGGGCGTGGAAGAAATCGACCAAGCGTGTAAATGTTCTTTAACGTTCGTTTGCGACGTATCTATTGCCAAATAATCTACGTTTAATAAATTAACGGTATCTAAAAAGATAAATTCGGCGTAATTTATACCCTTCAAAACGGGCAATTCGCCAAGTGACAGCGTTTGCCAACTATCGCTATACACGCTGCCTTTACCTATTTGACAATCGGTAAAATCGAATCTTTCGCCGTTTACGCTAAAAGTAAACGTTTCGCCGCTTATTGCGGTAAAGCTTTCGGCAGAAGGGTTGGCGTTTGCAACCGATAACGAAAAATTACATAGCGTAGTTTTTTCGCTGTTAAAGTACCACGTTATTTTATTTTGCTCTAAAAACTTGCCAACGTATTTACCGCCGCTGGTTACGTTTTCGCTTTTGCTTGCCGCCCTACACACTTCGGCTCCGCTTTCCGTGTAGGCAGGCTCTATTACGGCTTTTTCCGCCTCCAACTTAATAAAGTCGTCGCCTCGCAAATTGGAACAACCAAAAGCCGAAAAATTAGCCGCAAACAAAACGGCAGAGCATATAATTGTTAAAAGTCTTTTCGCCTTCATTTATTATCCTTTTAGTTTATTACCCCTTTATTATACCGCTTTTTAATGCGTTTGTAAACAGTTTTATTTATAGGTATATTTAACGTCGCGCAGCTATTACCAAAAAAGCAACGCATAGCCCCATTATTATAGAGAATTACAACGAATAACCCTTCTATTCACTACTTACCCTTGTCATTCTGCTCACCGTCCCTTGTCATTCTGAGTGTAACGAAGAATCT
>JAGAMH010000103.1 GCA_017624815.1 Clostridia bacterium | reverse complement strand
TATTGGAAGACTAATCATTTCAACTCTTGAAAATGATGAATATGGAAAGCGTGCAAAAAGAATCGAGATTACTCGCGCTAATCCCGCGTTTATTAACGCTATTGCAAAAACTTATAGCAATGCGCATGATATAGGTTTAAGAGAAGTTGCAAAACAAGGATTATACATAACCTATGCAGAAGGTATTTATTTAGGTTATAAATACTTTGAAACCAGATATGAAGACGCAGTATTAAACCAGGGTAACGCAACGTCTAAGGCGGGCGCGGTAAACTCTGAGGGAGATTGGAAGTATTCCGAAGAAGTTGCTTTCCCCTTTGGATACGGCGGTTCTTACACAACGTTTGAATATAGCAACTTTAAAATAGTTGAAAACACCGACGGCGACTTTGAAGTAACGCTTACTGTAAAGAACGCAGGTAGCAAAAAGGGTGCAGATGCCGTTCAAATTTACTCGCAAAAACCCTATACCGAATACGATAAACAACACGGTGTAGAAGAAGCTGCGGTAAATTTAGTAGGTTATGCAAAAACTGCTGAACTTGAAGCGGGTGCAACGCAAGACGTTAAAGTTATTGTGCGTGGCGACGTATTTAAAACTTACGATGCAAATAACGCAAAAACGTATATCCGTGAAAAAGGCACTTATTATTTAACCGCAGCGCAAGACGCTCACGACGCAGTAAATAATATTTTGGCGGCAAAAGGCAAAACACCTGCAAATACTAACGGCGTTATGGATGCGGCTGGTAATTCTTCGTTAGTAAAAGCGTACGAATTTACCGACGACGACTTCACCACCTACGCAATTTCCGAAACGGGCGTAGAAATCACCAACCAGTTCGACGACACCGACTGGAACAAATACGAAAATAAAACTGAAGGCACGCTCGTTTACCTTTCTAGAAAGGATTGGGCTGCAACCTATCCCACCGAAACTATACAGCTTAGCTTAAACGACAAAATGGTTTACGATTTAAGTTGGGATAAAGAAGTTGTAGAAAACCCCGAAGACGAAATGCCTTTATACGAACAGACGCACGTATTTAACCTTATCGACTTAAAGGGCTTGGATTACGACCACTCGGCTTGGGACACCCTTTTAGACCAACTTTCGCTACAAGACCAAATTACTTTGTTAGGTACGGCATATCACGGTACGGAAGCCATTGCCCATATTGCTAAACCTGCAGAAGTTACGAAAGACGGCCCTTTAGGCGTTAGACAAAAATATAAAACTAATTCTACCGGATACACATTATCTTATCCTAGTACCACGCTTTTAGCGGCAAGCTATAACGATAAGCTCGCTTTAGAAGTTGGTACGCTCATGGGCGAAGATATGTTGCACGCAGGTATTACGGGTATTTACGCTCCCGGCGCAAATATTCATAGAATGACCTACTCGGGCAGAAACTACGAATATTACTCTGAAGACGGCTTTATGAGTGGTATGATGTGTAAATGGCAAGTCGTTGGTATCCAAGCGGCAGGTTGTTACGTAAACGTTAAACACATTGCGTTAAACGATCAAGAATCCAACCGTTACGGTGTTAACATTTGGGTTAACGAACAGGCAATCCGCGAAGTATATCTTCCCGCTTTCGAATACGCAGTAACCGAAGGTGATTGTACAGGATTAATGGCTTCCTTCACCCGTTTCGGCGTTCTTTGGAGCGGTGCGCACAAGGGCTTAATGACTAACGTTTTACGCGGCGAATGGGGCTTTGACGGCTTCGTTATTTCCGACTGTTCATGGTATCCTTTCATGGGTGTAGTGGACGGCGTTATGGCGGGTACGGACTGTATATTAGACACTGCAGACCCTACGGCTTATTACGCTGCGGAAACCAATGCAACGGTAGCGCAAGGAATACGTGAATCAACTCACAGAATTTTATACGTTGTAGTAAATAGTAACGCTATGAACGGATATAGCGCAAACACTAGAATTTACGAAGTTAAAGAATGGTGGCAACACTTGGTAACGGGCGTGCAAATAGGCGTTGCTGCAGTTACCGGTATATTAGCAATAATTACAGCGTTAACGTTTATATTCCACGGCAAAATTGAAGCCGCTGCAGCAGCTCAAGACGTGGTTATTAAAGAACGCAAAACCAAGAAGAGAGCAATGGTACAAGAAAAGTACGGCGTAACTTACGAAGACGACTTCTTTGGTGACGTTAAACACTTCTATTGCGTAGGTCAACCTTGGCACTTAGAGCGTATATTAAAAACGGTTATTTCCTGCATATTAGCGGCTGTAATCGTTGCAACGGCAATACTCGTTCCCGTATTGGTAGGTAAAAATACACCCGCTAACCCTAACACGGGCGATAACGGCGGAGTAGTAACTCCCGGCGGAGAAGGTGAAGGAGACGGCAATGAAAACGATAACACTGGTGGCGAAGGCGGAGAAGAGGGTGAAGCTAACAAATATATCTTCGAAGCAGAAGTTGCCGTATTGGAATTCGTACCCAAAAAAGAAGGCAAGTTGTTAACTCAATGCGGACTTGAAGGCGGAACTAAGGCAACTCGTTTTAACCCTAGCGGCGACGCGTTTATGTATAACTTAGAACACGCAAAAACGGCAACGCTTACTTACTACGTAACGGCGGCGGAAGATACTACCGCAACGTTGAGCTACTGCGTGGGTTTAAACCAAGCATGTACTGCAGACCAGCTATTTAACGTGACGGTAAACGGAACGGCTGCAACCTATTCTACTCCCGTGGCGGAAATTCCTCTTTGGTCTGACGTTACCACAAATAGTAGCGAACGTTATTACGCTTGGTACGAAAAGGACGTTATGGTTATCAACTTAAAGAAGGGCGAAAACACCATAGTATTAGAAAAGTCTACTTACGGGCTTAACTTCGACTATATGGCGCTAACTACCGAAAAGGTAACGTTGCAAGACACCAGAGAAGCTAAAAACGGCCACGCATATAACGATTGGACTCTTATTACCGAACCCACCCTTGATAAAGCGGGCAAAATAAGCTGCTATTGCGCAACGTGCCGTGAATACGTTACCGAAGAACTTCCTATAATTTCAGAAGCAAACGGCTATACCAAAAAGGTAGTAACGGCAGGTACGGATACAACGTTCGGCATTAACGAATGGACTTACGTTAAGGGTAACACCACGTTCACCTTTACTAGAACGGAAAGCCCCGCAAACGCAAAAACGTTTAAGTTTGAAGCCGAATCTATGGTATTAGGTGGAAATGCCATTAGAGGTCAAGACATAGTTTACGGCGCAAGCGGAAACGCGTACGTTGGTGAGTTTAATAATAAAACTGCTTCGGTAACGCTGAACGTTACGGCGGATAAAGATTGCCAAGCTTTACTTATAATAAACTTCGGTTGCAGAACTAACGCAACTATTACTATGAACGATGGTAGAACTCTAACAGTAAACGACGAAGTAGTTGCTATAGCCGACACCGTTAAATTTGCTCAGGTTGAAAGTTCTTATAACTGGTATAACTGGCGCGAATACGAAGTGGTAGTTATCAACTT
>JAGAMH010000102.1 GCA_017624815.1 Clostridia bacterium | reverse complement strand
GCAACCGCCTTATTTTTGCGTTTTTTATATATTATATATATAAATTAATAAAAAAGTTGCGGCGTTTAGTTGTTATTTTGCAAGTTTAATGTTATAATTAAAAATGGAAATTTATAAGATACTCGCTTACTTGGAGATATATAGTGAAAAACGACAAAAAAGCAACATCATACATACTTACAAGAGAAACGTTTGGTGCAGTTTTATTAGTTTTTTCTGCGCTAGTTTTGGTTGCGTTAACAACGCATCAAGCCGTGTTTGCAGGAATAGGTAAAGCAATTTGTACTTTTATGTACGGCACTTTTGGCTACGGCTGTTATTTATTAGTGGCGCTATGCGCATATATCGGCGTTTGGCTATTGTTTGAAAAGAAAATAAAAATATCAATAAAAACACTCGTAATAATTTCAATTACTTTATACGTTGTGTTTATGCTCTTTCACGCCGTTTCAACCAACGGTTACGAACTTTCAAGCTTTGGCAATTATTTGTCTTCATGCTATAATAACGCTGAAAAAGGTTACGCAGGATACACCTTTGGCGGTATGTTTTCCGGTCTTTTAGTTTTCCCCGTTGCTAAAGCTACTACGTTTATAGGCGCGTATATAATTTTTAGCATTTTAAGTGTTTTATGCGGCTATTTAACTTACCTTTCGGTTAAGGCGGAATTCTTCGGTGGAAAAACTTCTGCAATAAGCGTGGAAGAAGACGTAAAGCCCGAAGGTTACGTTACTATTAAAAACGATAATATCGCTCCTCCCGAATACGTAAATCAGCCCGTAGTAAACGCAAATCAAGTAAACTATTCCGAAAAGAATAATATTTTGTTTGCAAATTACGGCGAAAAACAAAACGAAACTATTCAAAAGGACGAAGATAAATTTTCGGCAAAAAATTTAGGCAATAAAATAATATTTAAAAAAGGCGAATTCGACGCGGAAAGTTATAGAAGAAATATGATTTTTAACGAAAATTCTTATTTCAACAATCCCGTCCATAACGAAGGCGACTATTTAAAGAGCTTTAGCGACGGCAGCAAAAAGAACGACGTTCCCGCACCTAATCAAACTTATACGCAAAGTTACGAAAAGGTTGTCGAAAACCAGCAACCTACGCCTGCACCCTCTTCTTACGTATACGGCGGTAACCCCGTAGAAAGTCTTATAGACGAAGAAAAGGTAAACGAAGAACCTATTCAACCTGTATCTTACGATTTTACCAACAAGGTTGAAGAGCCTACTGACCCAGTAGCTTTTGATAGTAAAGAGGAGCAAACGCCTCCGATTATATTCGATAACGAAGAAGTGGAAGAAGTTGAAGAGGTCGAACCTGAAATTAAGGTTAATGATCAACCGATAACGCCCCCTCAACCTACGCCTTCGGAAGATAGCACGCCTCCGCTCGATTTTAATAGAATTAGAAATAACGAAAATCCTCAACCTCAAAACAAGCGTGAAGAAGGTCGCAGCGGATTATTCGATTTATTCAGTAGTAACAACCCTAATTTAGGTGAAAGAAGAATTGATATTAACGCCGACGGATTAAATAATAGACGCGATAGAAGCAACGCTAATTTATTCGACGAATCCGATTCAGATGAAGATACGGATACGCCTACACAAAGAGGCGTATCAACTCCTCCCGAAAGAGCCACCGATATCAACTTGGGTGGAAGAGGCGTTATGGGTGAAAGCTCAAGAATTACTCCCGAAACTGAAAAGCCCATGGAAGTAATTAAACGTCAACCTGAAAAACCCGCGGAAGAAAAAGGCGTGCCAGCAAAACACGTTTGGGATAAATACGTTCGCCCCGGTGTGGATTTATTAGTTGATTATCCCGAAAACACCAACTTTAATCACGCTGAAATTGAAGAAAGCAAGCAAATAATAGTTGATACTTTGGCGCGCGTTCGTATAGAAAGCGAAATAAGTAACGTCGTGTTAGGCCCTGCTATTACCCGTTACGACGTAACCATTAAAGACAACGCAAATATTAAAAACTCTATAAAATATCGCGATTCAATAGCAATGGCGCTTAAAAAAGATAACGTAAACTGCTATCTTAACTTTGGTAAAGGTGCGCTGTCTATCGAAGTTCCCAATACCAAACAAGGCATAGTAGGTTTAAAAAATATGCTCGTTTCTAACCAGTATATGAATTGTAAACCAAACGGATTAACCTTTGCTTTAGGGCAAAACTACGACGGCGAAGCCGTTTGTCCCGATATTACCAAAATGCCTCACCTTTTAGTAGCCGGTACTTCCGGTAGTGGTAAGAGCGTTTGCTTAAGAGCTTTAATAGTAAGCTTGTTATATAAATACGGTCCCGAAGATTTACGCTTTATTTTAGTAGACCCCAAACAAGCGGAATTTATTCCATACGATAAGTTGCCCCATCTTATGATAAACGAAATTATATCAGACGTTGATAAAGCTATAAAGGCTTTAAACTGGGCAATTAACGAAATGGAACGCAGATATAAACTGTTTAGGGAAATGACGGAAAGTGGCGTAGCAATTGCCGATTTGGGCGAATATAATAGTCGGATAACCGACCCTGCCGATAAACTTCCCAAAATCGTTATGATATTAGACGAATTTGGTGATTTAATGTTGCAAGCAAGAAAGGATATAGAAATGCGTATAGTGCGCTTGGTACAAAAAGCGCGCGCTGCGGGCATACACTTAATTTTAGCAACGCAACGTCCTTCGGTAGACTGTATTACCGGTTTAATTAAATCTAACCTTTCAACGAGAATAGGCTTTAAAGTAGGCTCAAATAACGACTCTATGACAATATTCGACGTTGCGGGTGCGGAAAAGCTTATTGGTAACGGCGATATGTTCTACCGTACTTCAAAAGGACCTGAGCTACACCGCATCCAAGGCTGCTTTATCGAACTTTTCGAAGCTCAAGCCGTTGCTGATTTCGTTAAGGCAAACAATAAGCCTTTCTTCGACCAAAGCGTAGCGGACTTTATAAATAAAGTTGAAGAACCCGAAGTGGAAGAAAGTCTTGGCGGAGATAGTTCTGCAGGCGATTCCGATATGAAGGTAGACGACTTGTTTATTAAAGCGTTAAAATATTGCGTGGAAAGTAACCAAGCGTCCGTTTCAATGATTCAAAGAAGATTCCCTTGCGGCTACATTAAAGCATGCAAAATTATCGACTGGATGACGAATATGAATTATATAACCCCGCCCGAAGGTTCTAAACCGAGAAAGGTTTTATTATCACGCGACGAGTTTATAAACGTATACGGCGAAATAGAAGATTAGTTTTATGGAAAAATTTATGGCAACACCTGAAAAGTACGTTTTTATTAGCTATAAAGCGGAAGAATACGATATAGCTAAAAAATTTACTGCAATATTAAAAAAACATAATATAGGCTATTGGATTGCGCCCGACTGTATTCCGTCGGGTAGCGATTACGCCGACGGTATTGCCGACGCTATAGACGGATGTAGCGCCTTCGTATTGTTATTGTCGGAAAAATCGCAAAAATCGGTATGGGTAAAAAACGAATTAAAAGTTGCCAAAGATTTATGCAAAAAGCCGATTTTTCCCGTATATATTGAAAATTGTACACTTGCAACGAGCATTGCAATTTACATAATGTCTATACAAGATTGCAAGTGGTTTAATCACGGATCGGAACTTGAGCTTAAAGAAATGCTTTTCAACCTTGCCGAAAAGTTAGGCGTTCCAAAAGCTGTAGAAAAGAATAAAACGGCACAAACCGTAGATAAACCAGTCGAAAGAAAATCGCTTAGTGAAGTTTTAAAAGAAAATCCGCAAGCTGCGCAGCTTCTCACTTTAAATAATCCACCCGTGCAATATGTAAAACCCAGTTTGGAAAATTTAAACGCGCCCGTTGCGTATACGGCGGAAGAAACTTCAGATATATTAAAAAGCGTTTTAAAAAAGAGGGGGCTTAATTGCTCGGTAGACAACGTTTTACAAGGCAACGTGGCAACCCGTTACGATATTAGCGTAGAACAAATAAGTCCAAGGGTAGTATTCAAATACGTAAGCTATGTAAAAGAAGCGCTCAATAACGACGCAATTGCCGTATATTCAAACCCTTCTAACATGCGTGAAGGCGTTTGCGTTGAAGTGTCAAACGTATCTTACGAACAAAATACTATATATCCGTTAAAAACTATGTTACAATCGGAGTCATACCTTAATGCAAATGCAAAGGCTTTAACGTTTGCTTTGGGGCGCACTTTAGAAGGTGAAGACGTTTGTCTTGATATGGGGGTGCAACCGCATATGTTCATTTCGGGATCGGAAAAGGGCAGCACGACATATTTACATTGTTTAATATTAAGTATGCTCTATAAATACTCACCCAACGAACTTCGGTTGATGATTATTAATACTTGCGATTTACAACTAGAATATTATAATAATTTGCCACACTTAATTACGGGCAGACCGGTGTATACCAAATACGCGGCTAACGCTTTAGATTGGGTTAATTGGGAAATGGAAAGGCGTTACGGACTTTTAGCTTTAAACAAAGTTAGAAACGTAAACGACTACAATGCGTTAAACGGCGTGGAAAAACTACCCAAAATCGTAGTAATTATTAAAGATATAGGCGATTTGTTGGCAACTAACGATAAATCTGCAATAGAATCTTTTATAATTAAGCTAAGCCAAAAATCGCGTGCAGCAGGAATACATATGGTATTAGTTGCTAAAAAAGCAACGCAACAAAGCTTTTCTGGCATTATTAAAGCAAACGTTCTCACGCGTATATGTTTTAACGTGGCGACGGCGGAAGAATCTCGCATCGTATTAGATCAAGACGGTGCAGAGCTTTTGGGCGAGTTTGGCGATATGTATTACAAAACGGCGGTTGCGGGCTATTTTAGGCAAATAAGGGCGCAAGCTCCTTCCGTGAACGAATTGCAATTAAAAAATTCGATAAACGATTTAATAAAAAATAACGAAAACTTTATTTCAAACGATAAAATATCCGACTATATTAACGGAAAATTTAGCGGTTGATTTTAGTGGAGAGTTAATGATTGATTTTTCAAAAAAGGTATTCGGGTTAATTTCGCTTGGGTGCGATAAAAATAGGGTTGATTCCGAAAAATTACTGTCAATAATTAAAAGTAAGGGATGCAAAACTACCGACGATATCCAAGAGGCTCAAATAATAATAGTTAATACTTGCGCATTTTTAAACGAATCGAGAAAAGAAGCAATAGAAACCGTTTTGGAATGCGCTCAATATAAAAGTGAAAATTTAGAAAAGTTAGTGGTAACGGGGTGTTTACCTGAAAAGTATATTTCCGAAGTATACGAAGCTTTAATAGAAGCCGACGTCTTTTTAGGTATAAACGACTATGAAAAAATTTTCGATGCGCTAACGTTATCTTATAACGGAGAAAGAGCCAATTTCGTAGGCAAAGGTTGCGACGGTTACGTTGAGAATAGAGTGGTTACTACGCCGTCCCATTACGCGTATTTAAAAATTGCCGACGGTTGCAATAATCACTGTACTTACTGTTTAATTCCTAAAATCCGCGGGAAATATATAAGCTATCCTATGGAAAAGCTTTTAACGGAAGCGGAAAAATTGGGCGAAATTTCCGAACTTATTTTGGTAGCTCAAGATTTAACTAGATACGGTCAAGATATTTACGGACAAAAATCTTTGGTAACTTTTTTGCAAAAGTTGACAACTCTTGACAACATTAATAGTGTAAGATTATTATACTGTTATCCCGATATGATAGACGACCAGTTAATCGCCGAAATAAAAAATAACGATAAAATAATTAAATATTTAGATATTCCTTTGCAACATTGCGAAAACAGAGTATTAAAACTTATGAATCGTAAGGGAAGCAGAGAAGAATATTTAAATCTTATAAAAAAATTAAAAATGCAAATTCCCAATATTGCAATACGCTCAACGTTTATAAGTGGATTTCCCACGGAAACGGAAGAAGAGTGTGCCGCAATGTGCGAATTTTTAAAAGAGGCTAAGTTAGTTAATTGCGGCTTTTTCGCCTATTCGCGCGAACCTGATACCGCAGCGTATAAACTTAAAGGACAATTGCCTTATGCGGTTAAAAAGCGTAGAGTAAAAAAACTTTACGCAACTCAGCAAGAAATTTCTTATAACTTTTTGCAATCGTTTAAAGGCAAAATAATAAAAGTACTTTGCGACGGAATAGATTACGATAAAGGTTGTTTTGTAGGAAGAGCGTACTTTAACGCACCCGATATCGACGGTAAGGTTTATTTCAACGCGTACGAAGGCGTTCAAGGCGAATATTATAACGTTTTAATTACCGACACGGATTGTTACGATATGTTTGGTAAAACGGAGGATTATGAAAATGAATAAGGAAATTGATAAAGAAAGCAAAGCTTATAAAATAGCTGCGGGAAAGGGAGTTATGAATTTACCCAACAAACTTACTATAAGCCGCGTTTTAATGATTCCCCTTTTCGTTCTGTTTTTCTATTTAAATTTTGCGGGACATTATTTCGTTGCAGTAGGAGTATTTGCCTTGGCTTGCATTACCGATTTTTTAGACGGATACATTGCAAGAAAGTACAAACTCGTTACCAATTTAGGTAAATTTTTAGACCCCATTGCCGACAAAGTATTAGTTGCTACCGCAATGATTATACTTTTAACTAAGCCCGAAGTATTTACTGCAAATTTCGGCGAATGGGCGCTCGTGTTTGCAGGATGCGGCGTAGCGTTAATTATAGCAAGAGAAATTATAGTAAGCGGATTTAGAATGGTTGCCGCCGACGCGGGCATAGTTAT
>JAGAMH010000101.1 GCA_017624815.1 Clostridia bacterium | reverse complement strand
TCCGTAATGGCTAACGCAGTTATCGAAGCTAACCAAGGCGAAACCCCCGTCGTTGAACAAGCAGCAGTTGAAGCTGAACCCGCTTCTATCGAAGAAGTAGTTGCAGCAGAAGCTCCCAAGGCAGAATAATTTATTTTAAGGAGAAAGCAAATATGGCATTTACGGCTAAAGACGTTATGACCCTCCGCGACAAAAGCGGTGCTGGTATGTTAGATTGCAAAAAGGCTCTTATCGACGCAGACGGCGATATGGAAAAGGCAGCAGAACTTCTTAGAGAAAGAGGTATTGCTAAGGCCGTTAAAAAGGAATCGAGAATTGCTGCAGAAGGTGCAGTAGGCTCTTACGTATGCGACAAGTGCGGCGTAGGCGTTTTACTTGAAATCAACTGCGAATCCGACTTCGTTTCCAAGGGCGAAAAATTCCACAATATCGTAAACTCTGTAGCAAAGGTTATCGCTGAAAACAAACCCGCTGATGTAGAAGCTTTAAACGCTTGCCCCTTAAACGGCGCTACCGTTAAAGATTTCATCACCAACGAAACCGCAGTTATCGGCGAAAAGATTTCTATCCGTCGTTTTGAAATTTACGAAACGAGCGGCAAAATTGAAACCTACCTTCACATGGGCGGCAAAGTAGGCGTTATGGTAGAAGCAGTTGACTTCGTTCCAGGCAGCGAAGAAACCCTTCACGACGTAGCACTTCAAATTGCTGCAGCTAAGCCTTCTTACGTTAGCGAAGCAGACGTTCCTGCAGAAGTTATTGAAAAGGAAAAGGAAATTATGCTCGTTCAAATGAAGAACGACGAAAAGAACGCTAATAAGCCCCAAAACATTTTAGAAAAAATCGTTATGGGTAAAATTGGTAAGTTCTATTCCGAAAACTGCCTTTTAAAACAAGCTTTCGTTAAAGACGACAGCCAAACCGTTGCTCAAGTTATCGGCTCTAAATTCAAGGTTGCAAGATTCGTTCGTTGGGAAATGGGCGAAGGCATTGAAAAGAGAAAAGAAGACTTAAACGCAGAAGTTGCTAAACAAGTAGAAGCAATGAAGAAAAACTAATTAAAAAAGTTTATCCCCGCAACGAACTGTTGCGGGGCTTTTTTTACGCGTGCAAAGTGCTTTAAAGTGGGGGCAAGGCTATTGTTTTTTGCAATAACCGTTTACTTTTGCCCTTTAATTATGGTATAATAAAAATATGGAAAAGCCGTATTATTCTTTAAGTGAATATTTAAAAGGTAAATTTGGCGAAAGGGTGTATAAAATATCGGTAAACGGCGGTTTTACCTGCCCCAACCGCGACGGAAAAAAAGGCGTTGGCGGCTGCATATTCTGTAACGAACAAGGCTCGGGCGAGCACACCTTAGAAGGGGATATTACTCGCCAAATGGAAGATGGAATAGCCTTTGCTAAAGCCAAAAATAAGGGCAATAAGTATATTGCGTACTTTCAAAACTTTACTTCCACTTACGCGCCGGTAAACATTTTAAGGCAAAAATATGCGGCGGCGTTAGTCAACGAAAAGGTAGTGGGCTTGGCGGTGGCTACTCGCCCCGATTGCATAGACGAAGATGTTGTAAAAGTTATTAAAGAAGTAGCAAACAACCGTTTAGCTTGGGTAGAACTTGGTTTGCAAACGGCAAACGAAAATACGGCTAAAATTATTAATAGGCAGTATTCGAACGCGGAATTTACCGCCGCCGTTAAGCTTTTAAACGAATATAATATTCCCGTCGTCGTGCACTTAATCGTGGGGTTGCCGAACGAAAATTTTTCGGATATTTTAAACACGGTTAAATTTTTAAATGACCATAAAATAGACGGAATAAAAATTCACTCGCTATTCGTTTTAAAAAACACGCCGTTAGAAAAGCTTTATTTAGGCGGCAAATATACCCCTATAGATAGGGATTTTTATATAAAGTGCGTGGCTGAAATTTTGGCGCGCATACCAAAAAACGTGGTGGTGCACAGGCTTACTGGCGACGGCGATAAATTGCAGATATTAGCGCCCCAATGGACTATGGAAAAGAAAAAGAACTTAAACGCCGTATATAGCTATATGGTAAAAAACAACTTAACGCAAGGGTGTAATTGCACAAAATAAAATAATCCGCCGCAACGTTTCGTTGCGGCGGATTTTAAAATTATAATACTTTAGATAAAAATTCTTTTAAGCGTTCGTCTTTGGGGTTTTCAAAAAATTCTTTGGGCGAATTTTCTTCTTTAATAACGCCGCCGTCGATAAACAGTATGCGGTTTGCAACTTCCCTTGCAAAGCCCATTTCGTGGGTAACTACTACCATGGTCATACCTTCCGTTGCCAAATCGGACATAACCTTTAAAACTTCGCCAACCATTTCGGGGTCGAGAGCGGAAGTGGGTTCGTCAAAAAGCATTATATCCGGTTCCATAGCAAGCGCCCTTACTATTGCAACGCGCTGCTTCATACCGCCCGAAAGCGCCGAAGGATAGTCGTTAGCTCTATCTTTTAAGCCTACTTTATCCAAGAGTGCAAGCGCTTTTTCTTCTGCTTGTTCCTTACTTAATCCTTTAAGTTTAATTGGTGCAAGCGTTACGTTTTGCATAATGGTAAGGTTAGGGAAAAGGTTAAATTGTTGAAAAACCATACCTATTTTTTGGCGGTGTTGGTTTATGCCTTTATCCGTTGCTTTTTTAATTGCCTTCTCTTCGGCTTTTTGCTCTTTTAAAAGGGCAGAAAGATTTGCAAGTATTTCCTTCTTTTTTTCTTCCGTTAAACTTGCGTTAATGGGAGCGACTACGGGGCGTTTTAAATTTTTAATTTGCTTTTTAGTATAGCGGCTGTAAAGCTTAAAAAGATATTCGTTTTGAAAAACTATTTCGCCCGCGGTGGGAATTTCCAAAAGGTTTAAACAGCGCAAAAAGGTAGATTTTCCGCAACCGGAAGGCCCTATAACCGCAATAACGTCGCCCTTATATATATCAAGGTCAATGCCGTTTAAAACGTTGTTTTTATCAAATTTTTTGCATAGATTTTTAACTTGTAAAAGGGGTGCAGTATTACGTTCTTTCATTTTTTGCAAGCCTCCTTTCTATAAGTTTTTGAACGAGCGTTAAAATTAAAACTACTACTAAATACATTATTGCAACCGAGAATATAAGGGACATATAATAAGCGGGTTTGTTAAGTCCTAACTTTTCGGCAATGCCAAGTAAATCCCAAACTTGCTTTCCGCCTATGCGCAATACTATATAACATACTACCGAAGTTTCTTTAACCAAAATAATAATTTCGTTAAAAATGGTGGGAATAACCGTTTTAATTGCTTGGGGAATAATAATTTTAAACATGGTGGTGGACCAGCTTAAACCTAAACTTCTGCCCGCTTCCATTTGTCCTTTATCCACCGAGTTTATTCCGCTTCTAATAATTTCCGCCATATACGCGCCGCTGTTAATGCCAAAGGAAATGATAGGCACTACTAAGTTGGTGGGGTTGTTTTTAAACGCCACCAAAACTACGCCGTACATAATTAAAAGTTGAACGAGCATGGGCGTTCCGCGAATAACGGTAATGTAAAGGTCGGCAATTTTGTCTAAAATTTTAATAAAAAGGTTATTTTTGGGTGCAATTTTTATCATAGCTAAAACCACGCCGATAACAAAACCTATTATAACGGCGGCAAAAGCTATGATAAGAGAAACGCCGAGACCTTCTAAAAGAAGGCCTCGAACGGAATAAATATACTGTAAATGCTGTGAAAAACTCATTATTACTACCTAAAATTAACCTACGATACCGCCACTGTGTTTAACGGTAAAGTAATCGATAACTCCGTTTTCAATTAACTTTTCAAGAACTTTATTAACCTTTGCAACTAATTCGGTTGCGTTTTTGTTAAAGTATAAAACGTATTGTTCGGGTTCTTCAGAAAGTTCGTAACATTCAAGGTTGGCATTTCCAGAAACGATGGATTGTGCGGGGAGCTTATCGATAACTACTACGTCAATGTTAGCGCCGATATCACCGCTTGCAACTATTGCATTGGTGTAAGAAGTTTTAGTTGCGTTAGTGCCTTCTAAAACGCCCGTGCCTTCAATTTCGCCGTTTTCGTCAATTTCGTCGGAAACGAGATAGTCGCCCGTGGTAGCTTCTTGAACGCCTATTTTTTTGCCTGCAAGGTCGGCAAGGGAAACCTTTCCGTCAACTACTTTGTCGTCTAAAGAATCTTTAGGTGCAATTACGTATTGAACGGATACTGCGTAAGAGATAGAAGCAAGAGCCGCTTCGTCGCGTTCGTCCGTTTTTGTCATACCGGCAGCGCCAACCGCAAGTTCGTTTTTACCAACTTCTTCCATAATAAGACCAAAGTCGATATCGTTAATTACTACGTTGTAGCCCAAAGCTTCGCCAATTTCTTCCATAATATCAATATCAACGCCAACTACTTCGCCGTATTCGTTAACGTATTCGTAGGGAGCAAAGCCTGCGTTGGTGTATACGTTAAGGGTGGGGCGGGGGTCGCTAGAGCACGCTGCAAAACCAAGCGCGCAAGAGGTAAGTGCTACTAACGTAGCTAAAACTGCTATTAATTTTTTCATTTTCTTTCTCCTTTTTATAATTATTCACAATTTTCAAGCCTTATTATAATATTAAAGTATAAAAGTGTCAATCTAAAATGTATAATTATTATTTATTTCGTATATTTATTACTATATTTTAATTTTATGTAAGTTTTTTTCAGGTAAGAGGCGTTAAATTTCCGTTTACAAGGTAAAAAAGATGTGATAAAATAAAAACGAAAAAAATTGAGAGGTTAAATTATGGAAGCGGAAGAATACGTAAAGCTTGGAATAATTGCCGATTTTCAAGGGGAAGGCGAAGAGGCTATAGATAATTATACCAAGGCGGCAAATATGGGTAGCATAGTTGCCGTTAAAATGTTGTGCACTTGTTATTCGGAAGGCTATAACGTCGTTCCCGATCCTCAAAAGATTGCCTATTGGAGAGAAAGGGGTGCAGAGCTTGGCGATTGTGAATGTCAATATTACGCAGGCGCAAATTACTACGTGGGATACGGTGTAGAAAAGGACGAAAAGAAAGCCGTTTACTGGTGGCAAAAGGCTGCGGAAAAGGGAGATAAATACGCGCAAACTTCGCTTGGTAATTGCTATGCCGGCGGTGGCGGAGTGGAAAAGGATTTAGCTATGGCAAGGTTTTGGTGGCTAAAAGCTGCCGAGCAAGATTTTGCCGAGGCCCAGTATTTAATAGGTGAAAGTTATTTTGATGAGGTAGACGTTCAATCGGCTATATTATGGTGGCAAAAGGCTGCAAAGGGCGGCAACGAAGACGCTAAAAAAACGTTAAAAAAATTAAAAATCGATTTGGGAGAATAGCAATGGATTACGTTCAAAAGGCAAGGGATAATTTTAAAAAGGGATATAATTGCGCGCAGGCGGTTTTTTGCGCGTTTGCCGATAAAATGGATATTTCCGAAGAACAAGCGGTTAAAATAGCCTCTTCCTTTGGAGGCGGAATGGGTGGTATGCGTGAAACGTGCGGCGCGGTAACGGGTATGTTTATGGCGTACGGCGCAATTTGCGGATATTCCGACCACGCCGATTTTGAAGGGAAAACGGCGCAATACGCAAAAATAAGGGAGTTTGCTGAAAAGTTTAAAAATGAACACGAAACTTTGCGTTGCGGCGACCTTTTAAAAAATTTACCCACTAAGCTTGAACAAAATCCCCTTCCCAGAACGGAAGAATATTATAAGGTAAGACCGTGCGTTATGTTCGTTGAAACGGCGGCTAAAATTTTGCAAGAAGAGCTTAAAAAAATTGAAAACTAAAAATACTGCCGACTGCGGCAAACGGTTTTTTAGTTGACAAGTTTTACCGTTTGAATATAATATTATTTGGTAAGGATATTTTTATATGAAAAAAACTAAAGTAATTGAATTTTTAAAAAAATACGGCATCATAACTTTGGGCTGTATATTATATTCGCTCGGTATTGCGCTATTTTTAGACGCAAACAAAATAGCTTCGGGCGGGGCAACGGGTATTTCCATTTTAATTAACTACCTATTCCCTCAATTAGATACGGGCTTGGTGCTTTTGGTAATTAATATTCCAATGTTCGTAATGGGGTGGATAGTATTCGGCAAAAAGTTCGTAATATCCACGGCTTACGCCACGGTGGCGTCTTCCCTTTTAATAACGTTGTGGCAGTTTATTTTCGACGACGTTATCAACGTTTTCCCCTTGGTAGATTTGCCTTCAGAACCGTATATGGCGTCGCTTATTGCGGCAATTTCGGGCGCAACGCTGTTTGCCGTTGGTATGGGACTTATATTTAGAATGGGGGCGTCTACCGCAGGAACGGACGTTATAGTAAAGTGGCTTAGAACTAAATTCCGTTATTTAAAAACGGGCATGATTTCTATGGTAACGGATATTACCATAGTGGTTTTTTCCACGATAGTTATGCATCACGAAAACATTGGCGATATAGTAGTAACGCTATTTTTTGCAATACTTTCCATAGTGGTGTTTACGCTTATTTTCGACTTCGTGTTATACGGCGGCAACTCAGCTAAAATGGTTTACATAATTACCGAACCCGACAAATCTGAACGCATGCAAGCGCGTATTTTATCCGAGCTCGATTCGGGCGCAACGGTTATGGAAGCTCACGGCGCTTATACGGGTAAAGACAAAAAAGTATTTTTATGTGCCGTTAAAAATATTTTCTTCCCCAAGCTTAAAGACGTCGTAAAGGAAGTTGACAAGGGCGCGTTTATGATAGTTACTTCGGCGCAAGAAGTTTACGGCGAAGGCTATAAAGGCCACGACGACGCAGAGCTTTAATTTATGAAAGAGTTAGAATATAATCAGCTCGTTGAAAGGAGCATAATAAAAAAATTCAGAAAGGGAGTGTTTTCTCCCTTTTTAAACGCGGTAAAAAAATACGAGCTAATATCCGCAGGGGATAAAATAGCCGTGTGTATTTCGGGCGGGAAAGATAGCGTAATACTTGCCAAGTGCATGCAAATATTGCAGCGTTTTTCCAACGTGCCGTTTGAGCTTGAATTTTTAGCAATGGACCCCGGATATAACCCGATTAACCGCAAAAAAATAGAAGAAAACTGCGCAAAATTAAATATTCCCGTAACCATTTTTAACACCGATATTTTCGAAGTTTCCGAAGCGATTACGTCCGGTTCGCCGTGCTATATGTGCGCTAGGATGCGGCGCGGTAATTTATACGCCACCGCAAAAGAGATGGGCTGCAATAAAATTGCGCTTGGACACCATTTTAACGACGTAATAGAAACGACGATGATGGGCATGCTCTACGCAGGGCAAATACAGGCAATGCTGCCAAAGTTAAAGAGTAAAAACTTTGAAGGTATGGAACTTATCCGCCCCCTATATTGCGTTCACGAAGAGGAGATTATAGCGTGGAAAAATTATAACAAGTTAGAGTTTATTAACTGCGCTTGCAAATTTACCGAAAGGCGCGACAACGCCGAAGACGGAGTGGGTGAAAGCGTTAGACAACTTATAAAAGAAACGTTTAAAGACTGGCGCAAAATTAACCCCGACGTTGAAAAAAGCGTGTTTAAGGCAATACACTCGGTTAGTCTTGACACCATGCCCGGGTATAAATTCAAAGGCGAATATCATACATTTTTAGAAGATTATTAATTTACTAAAATAATTTAAAATAAAATACACGCCGTGCTTTGCGTTTTACGCAAAGCACGGCGTGTTCGTATTTACTTAATTTTCTTTATCTTGTTATTTTAAAAACTTATAAACGGCGGGGTTGCCGCAAATAATATCCGCCTTTTCGTTGGGCTTTAATTTACTGCCGTCCCATTTAGAAATTCTGCCGCCTGCCTCGGTTAAAACTAAAGCCGCCGCCGCAAAGGTG
>JAGAMH010000100.1 GCA_017624815.1 Clostridia bacterium | reverse complement strand
ATGGACAGAGATCTTCCTATACTTGAAGGCGGCTTCGACGGCGAAATCGATTTAGCGTAAAAATTAAATAAAAGTTAATATAAAGGCGGCGGCAAAAATTTTGCAGCCGCTTTTATATTGCGTTAAAGTTATAATTATTAAAATAATAAGGCGGTGTATTTAATATCGTTAGCTTTTTCTCCGTTATATATAAAAACGATAGCGAGCGTGCCAAAAATAGCCGTGGTGACTTACGCTAAAATTTAATGCGCTTGTTTTACGTGTGTAATGGTAAACCGTGCTTGGCGTTTTACGATTTTTATAGGAAAAATTGCTAAATACGTAAAAAAAAATGCTAAATACGTAAAAAATATTGACTAAAACGCTATTATATGATAAACAAAGAGAGAACCCGCCTAGGCGAAATTAACTTGTAAATTGTACGATATTCATTGTATAAGTTCGTGCACGCGGGTAAGTTAATCGCATTATTTTCGCCGAAACGCAGTTTTTTCTGCGGTAAGTGTTAGTGCCTTATCGGCGTAAAATTTCCGTGGCTACAAGATATACGTAGCAACGGATTAAAACGGTTAATAAATAATTATTATTTTATAAGGAGAAATATATGAAAACCAAGCAAAAAGTAATTTTTAGCACTATAGTTGCCGTACTCGTGGCAATAGTAAGCGCGTTGTTAATAGCGCAAGCATTTAACGGTGCAACGGTAACGAAAGGCTTGTACGGAAAAGACTTTGTAGCTATTGCAGAAGAAGAAAGCGCATCTGAGTTGGGCGTAACTTACGGTATGTATTCAACTGACAAAAAGTATTTGTTAGTAACCACCGCTTTACGCATAGAAAACCCCAAAAACTATACGGAAGTAGGCTACGTAGTAACTAAAGACGGAGTAGTTTTAGAAGAAGCAAGTTTAAAATCCAACGCATACTATACTTCAATTACCGTAAAAACGGGTGTGGAAACCAGTAAAACTTATCAAATTGCCGATATATTTGCAAACGATTTGCAAGCAATGGGTATGATAGTGGCTGAAATTGATTACGATTCAGCTTGTACTTATACTATACAGGCGTACGTAGTTGCAAACGACGGTACTAAAATTACCGGTAGCGTTATCGATATAAGCAAAGACCTTCCTATAATTGAAGGCGGATTCGACGGCGAAATCGATTTAGTATAAAATTCAATTAAAAGCTAATAAAAAAAGCGGCGGCAAAATTTTGCCGCCGCTTTTGTATTAAGATAAATCTTTTATTATTAAGAAAATAATCCCTTTGATAAAACGGGCATAACGGTGTTTTCTACAACTTCGTCAATTTGCTTGTCGGAAAGTTTTTCAAAAATTGCTTTTAACCCTAAAAAGTTAGTAATTCCCATAAGCATATATGCAAGCGAAGAGTAATCTTCCACCGAAACGGCTCTATTTTCTCCGCAAATGGCGTGGGCGTAAGTTTTGGCAAAAGAAACGTAATAATCTTCAAATAACTGCTTATCTACTGCAAGGCTGCCCCAAATTATATTGTAAACGTTTGGGTTTTTTACGGCGTATTTTATAAAGCTTTTAACACCTTCTTTTTCTTTTTCGTAACGCGTTTTGCAATCTTTTATCGACGACGCCAAAATACCTTTTATGCGTTTTTTATACTTTTCCACCAAGTAGCGGTATACGTCCGTTTTGCTTTCAAAATAAATATAAAAAGTGCCAACCGCCGTGTGCGCCGCCTTGCAGATATCTGATATAGATACGTCGAAAAAGCCCTTTTCTGTAAACAGTTTTTCCGCCGTTTCTATAAGTTTATTCATCTTTGCTAATCCAAGTTTCGTTTTGGGCACGTTAACGCCCTTAACCTTTAAATCTTTTTCCATCGTTTGCCTATTATATTTTCCGTTCGCCTAAAACGGTGCGTCTTTTTTCGTATATTATACCGCAAATAAACGAAAAAAACAAGTACTATTTAAAAGCTCTTTTTTATCGTTGGGCGCAAAATGTGGGGAAATACTTGCAAAACGCCTTATATTATGATAAAATTTGTGTAATAACGAGTTTTTTCGGGGGTTTTTATGGAACATAATTATAACGTTTTTATCTCGTATCGCGGCGCGGGCAGCGGCGGACTTTTAGGCAAGGAAATTTATACCGACCTTCGCCATTGCAAGCACGAAGACAATCAAAAACCTATTATTCCGTTCTTTGCCCCTGCGTGCGTTCAAAAGGGGGATAACTTTCAACTTGCAATAAAGGACGCGTTAAGCACGAGCCGTTGCGTGGTGCTTATTTTAAGTTCGGGCTTTTTTGAAAATTGCCATAACCAAGACGACATGGTTACTTACGAATTGAAAGAAGCTATGAAAAACCCCGCAATAACCTTTATACCCGTAGTTATGGACGGCTTTAATTTTGATAAAGAGTTAGTTGCAATAAGCGACCTTTTTACCGAAGACGAAATTTACAGATTTAAGCACATAAATCCCATTCATCACCACGGCGTTTACGACTTTAATACCGAAGCGGACGTAGTGCCTGCAATTAGAAAAGCTCTTGAAGATAAACCCGTCGTTTCCAAAAAGACGGAGTTCGTTAATTTTGATATAAAAGACTTTAATATTGCGTCGGGCAGAATAGTTAGATTTGGTAATTACCCCCAAACTATTTTAAAGGACGAAGACCTTATACATAGAATATACGAAGGGCTTGCCACCAACGCCACGCAAAAAAAGGACCAAAGATACGAGTATAATTCAAAGGCGTATTACAACATTTGCGAAAATAAATTTAATAAACGCACCTTTGAAACGGAGCGCGCCGACGGTTCTTATAACTTTTATATCGTTGAACCGCTCTATTGGATTGAAATTTTTACCAACGATAAATTTTCCGTTTTAATTACTAAAGACATTATCGACGCAAGAATGTTTAACCTTGACAGAAATATGCACCGCTCGGCAGAAAGCTTTTTGTCTAAGCCTGCAAACGACTGGGAAGTTTCCTTTATCAGACGTTGGTTGAATAGCGAATTTTATTACGATTGCTTTAATGAAACGGAAAGGGAAAGCATACAATATTCTAAGATTAAAAACGATAAAGAAAGCGCGTATATAGAATTCGGCAAAAATAGGGCGCCCACGGTTGATAAGGTATTTTTAATTAGCCACCAAGAAATTTACGCCGTAGGCTACGGTTGTGCCCGAGTTAGCGACTTTGCAAGAGCGCGCGGAGCGTACGCCAGCACTAGCGCCACCTGCGACAGATTCGGCGATTGGTGGACTAGATCTCCTGGAAATATAGATAGCTCGGTTGAAAACGTTGACAGGCGCGGTTGCCTTAACGTATATCCCTTCTGTAACTACGTAAACGATACTGCGGCAGGTGTTCGCCCTTGTATAATCGTTTCTAAAGAGGTTTTGCAAAAATGATTTTTAGAAAGTTGAGCGTAGGGGACTCCCCCTTGCTTTTTGAACTTATAAATAACGTGGAAAGCGCCCTTGAAGATAAGAACTTTTGGTTGCCTTTAAACGACACGGCAAAGGAGCACTTTTTCGATATTAGCTGGACGGAATTTTTCGGCTTTTTTGAAGGCGAAAAGCTTATTTCCGCCGTTGGGCTTTTCTATAACGAGCACGAATTTGGCGAAAGTGCAGAATATTTGGGCATTGAAAAGCAAGGTCTTGCCGAAGTTGGTCGCGCTATGGTTCACCCCGAAAAAAGGGGGCAAGATTTGCTGTTAAAAATGTTGGAGCTTGTTAAAAAAGAAGCTAAAATAAGGGGGGTTAAAACCTTGCTTGCAACCGTGCATCCACAAAACGTACCAAGCAGAAAGTCCTTTTTAAAAGCTCAGTTTACCCTTGAAGCCACTTACGTAAAGGCAAGCGGATTTGAAAGAAGTATTTTTATTTATAAGCTTTAAAATTAGCTTTTACTATAACTGTGTTATAGTATAAAATTTTATAAACATAGCGGGATAACGAAAATTTTCGTTATCCTTTTTTATTTCCGAAAAGTACGGCGATAAAAAATATAGGCAAAAACGAAAAATTAAGGTGCGTTATGTTTAAAAACATTGATTTATTGCGCGCAATTTTTTTGCGTAGTTATTGCAATAAGTATTTATTTAACGAAATTTAGATAAAATTTTTAACTTGCATATTGACATATTACCGATTAGGTGATATAATATAGTCGTAAAATATGAACATTATTCACATTTTTTAACGGAGGACTTAAAAATGACTTTCAACGATTTACAAGTAGGACAAAAAGCTTCGGTACAAAAAACGTTTACCGCAGCGGACGTTACGGCTTTTGCGGGACTTTCTTTAGACGTAAACCCTCTTCATGTTAGCGACGCTTACGCAAAGAACAGTATTTTCGGTAAAAGAGTCGTGCACGGCATTTTAACTAGCGGACTTATCTCTGCAGTTTTAGCAAATAAGCTTCCCGGACCTGGAACTATTTATTTAGGACAGGAATTAAAGTTCGTTGCTCCCGTTTTCCTTGGCGACGATATCACCGCAGAAGTAGAAATTGCAGAACTTCGCGCAGATAAAAAAATAGTAAAACTTAACACCACTTGCTATAACCAAGACGGCAAGCCCGTTATTACCGGTATGGCTACGGTAAAGTTTAACGGTTAACGGAGGAGTTATGGCTGATTACAAAAAGGCGTTATTCGCGCAAATGATTAAAGACTTTGCCGAAACGGAAGTTAAACCTCTTGCTCAAGACGTTGACGAACAAGAACGTTTTCCCGTTGAAACGGTAGAAAAAATGGCAAAATTGGGGCTTTTCGGCATAGTAGTTCCCAAACAATACGGCGGCGCGGGCGGCAATTACGATATGTATATTTCCGCAGTAGAAGAACTTTCTAAGCATTGCGCTACCACGGGCGTTATTTTATCGGCGCACACTTCGCTTTGCGCTGCGCCCATTTTAGAATACGGCACAGAAGCTCAAAAACAAAAATACCTTCCCGACTTAGCTACGGGCAAAAAGATAGGCGCTTTCGGCTTAACCGAACCCAACGCTGGTACCGACGCAAGTAACCAACAAACGGTTGCGGTTGAAACGGAAGACTGCTACGTTTTAAACGGCAGCAAAATATTTATTACCAACGCAGGTTACGCGCAAACTTATATAATTATCGCCGTAACGGGTAAAGGACCTAAAGGCCCTGAAATGACGGCGTTTATAGTTGAAAGTGCGTTCGAAGGATTTTCGGTTGGTAAAAAGGAAAAGAAGATGGGTATTCGCGGTTCGTCTACTTGCGAACTCATTTTTGAAAACGTAAAAGTTCCCAAGGAAAATATGCTTGGCAAACGCGGCGAAGGTTTTAAAATTGCAATGAAAACGCTCGACGGCGGCAGAATTGGTATTGCAGCTCAAGCGTTAGGCATTGCTGAAGGCGCGTTAGACGCAACCGTAGCTTACGTTAAATCGAGAAAGCAGTTCGGTAGACCTATTTCCGCATTCCAAAACACGCAATTCGTCCTTGCCGATTTAGCTACTAAAATTGCGGCGGCAAAGGGATTGGTTTACGTTGCGGCAAACGCTAAACAAAATAAACTTCCCACCCTTTCGGTAAACGCGGCGCAAGCTAAGCTTTTTGCGGCGGAAACGGCTATGGAAGTTACTACCAAGTGCGTGCAACTCCACGGCGGTTACGGTTATACCCGTGAATATCCCGTAGAAAGAATGATGCGCGACGCAAAGATTACCGAAATTTACGAAGGCACCAGCGAAGTTCAAAGAATGGTAATTTCGGGCGCTCTTTTAAAGAAGTGAGGATAAAAAGTTATGAAAATTATCGTATGTGTAAAACAGGTGCCTAACACCACCGAAATAAAAATAGATCCCGTAACCAATACGTTAAAGCGCGACGGGGTTCCCAGCATTATCAACCCCGACGACAAAACGGCTATAGACGTAGCGTTACAGCTTAAAGAAAAACACGGCGCGCAAGTTTGCGTGCTTTCAATGGGCCCCGCTCAAGCGGAAAATGCTTTAAGAGAAGCGCTTGCAATGGGCGCAGACGAAGCTTATCTTTTAACGGACAGAGCGTTTGCAGGCTCGGATACTTTGGCAACTTCTACCATAATTGCGGCAGCAATTAAAAAGCTCGGCGCAGACGTAGTTCTTTGCGGCAGACAGGCAATCGACGGTGATACCGCTCAAGTAGGACCTCAAATTGCAGAACACTTAGGCGTTCCCCAAATAACTTACGCGGCGGCAATCGACTACGACGAAGAAAGTCAAGCTTTAATAGTTAAACGTCAGTTTGAAGACAGAGTGCAAACATTACAGGTTAAGGGCAAGTGCTTAATAACCGTGCTTTCTACCCTTTGCAAACCCCGTTATATGAACGTTTGGGATATAGTTAATCAGGACGAAAAGGAAGTTGGTAAAATTACCTTTGCCGACATAGAAGTAAACCCTGCGGATATCGGACTTAAAGGTTCGCCCACTAAGGTTAAATCTACGGCAACCAAGCAGTTTGATAAAACTATCGAAACGTTAGAACTCGACGCGGAATCAGCGGCAAAAGCAATCGTTGACGCGTTAAAGCAAAGACATCTTATATAGGGAGGCGCAAAAATGGCACAAAATATATGGGTATTTTGCGAACAGCGCGACGGCGAAATTCAAAGCGTTGCTTTAGAACTTTTAGGCGTTGCTAAAGAACTCGCAACCAAAACAGGCGAAAAGGTAGGCGCTATACTTTTAGGCCATAAAATTAAAGATAAGGCGCAAGATTTAATAGCTTACGGCGCAGACGAAGTGCACGTAGTAGACGATAAAGAACTCGCTTGCTTTTTAACCGAACCTTACGCGCAAGCAACGGCTCAACTTGCTAAACAATATCAACCCTCGGTTATATTATTCGGTGCAACCAGCATAGGCCGCGACCTTGCTCCCAGACTTTCGGCAAGATTAAAAACGGGCTTAACTGCAGACTGTACTAAACTTGAAAACGACGAAAACGGCAATTTATTTATGACTCGTCCCGCATTCGGCGGAAACTTGTTCGCGACTATTATATGCCCCGATCACCGTCCTCAAATGTCAACCGTTCGCCCCGGTGTTATGAAAAAGTGCGAACCTGACTATAATAGAAAGGGTGAAGTAGTTGAAGAAAAAATAGAGTGGGATAAGAGCAAGTTCGGCGTTACCGTAATAGAAGAAATTAAAAACGACGACAGCTGTGATATCGACGGCAAAATTGAAGACGCTAAAATTTTAGTATCTTGCGGACGCGGCGTTAAAGACGTTGCTCCTGCAAAAGAACTCGCTTGCAAGGTTAAGGGCGCGGTTGCCGCATCTAGAGCTTTGGTAGACGTTGGCGTTATGGATCATTCCCGTCAAGTTGGTCAAACGGGTAAAACCGTTCGTCCCCAAGCTTATCTTGCGTTTGGTATAAGCGGCGCAATTCAGCACCTTGCAGGTATGGAAGAATCTGAATTTATCGTTGCCGTTAATACCGATAAATCCGCTCCTATATTCAAAGTTGCAAACTTGGGTATAGTTGCCGACGCAGCTGCGGTTATTAAAAACTTAAACAAGTTATTATAAAATTAAGCTTTACAGCGTAGGCGTTCTTACAAAGTCGCCTACGCGGCGGGCTTTATAACTCCGAATAAATTCGGCGCAGATTAATATAGGTAATAAGGTTTAATTGTCTGATATTAGGCGGGTAAATTAAATTTTATATAAAAATAGGGCATGCCCTATTTGTTTTACTAGTGTAAAACAAATAAAACCTTTTTAGCAAAAAAAATTTAAAATGATTAAGGATGAAAAAAGATGAATAAAGTTTATTTAGTAGGCGCAAAGCGTAGCGCAATAGGTAGCATGTTAGGCTCTTTAAAAGACGCATCTCCCGCATACGTTGGCGCAGAAGTATTAAAGGCGGTAATTGCACAAGCAAACGTAGATCCCGCAAAGTTGGACGAAGTTATCGTTGGTAACGTTTTATCTGCCGGCGTTAAACAAGGTCCTGCACGTCAAGTTGCAATAGGCGCGGGCGTACCCGTGCAAGTGCCTGCGTATTCCGTTAATATGGTGTGCGGCAGCGGTATGAAAGCAGTTATGAACGCTGCAACCAACATTGCTTGCGGCAGAGCAAACTTAATTGCTGCGGGCGGCGTTGAAATTATGAGCGCAGCGCCTTACCTTGTAAGCGGCAAAGTTAGAAGCGGCAATAAAATGGGCGCAATGCAAATGGAAGACCATATGCTTATCGACTCTTTAACGGACGCTTTCGGTAATATGCACATGGGTATTACGGCGGAAAACGTTGCCGAAAGATACGGCATTACCCGTGAAATGCAAGACGAATTTGCAATCAATTCGCAAAAGAAGGCAATCAAGGCGCAAGACGAAGGTAAATTCGTAGAAGAAATAGTGCCTATTACCGTAAAAGTTGGCAGAAAGGAAGTCGTTTTTGCGGCTGACGAATATATTAACCGCGTAACCACGTTGGAAAAACTTGCAACCTTACGCCCCGCATTTAAGGCAGGCGGCACGGTAACTGCAGGTAACGCGTCGGGCATTAACGACGGAGCAAGTTTCGTAATGCTCGCAAGCGAAAAGGCGGTTAAAGAATACGGCTTAACCCCCATTGCGGAATTAATCGGCTTTGGTCAAGGCGGCGTAGAACCCGACGTTATGGGCTTAGGCCCCGTTCCCGCAGTAGGAAACGCTCTTAAAGACGCAGGTTTAAAGCTTGAAGAAATAGACGTGTTAGAACTTAACGAAGCGTTTGCTTCTCAATCTTTGGGCGTAGTTAAGCTTTTATCCGAAGAACACGGCGTAGCTCAAGAAGATATTATCGCACGTTGTAACGTAAACGGCGGCGCGATTGCTTTGGGACACCCCGTAGGCGCAAGCGGTAACAGAATTATAGTTACCTTAGTTCACGAACTTAAACGCAGCGGCAAAAAATACGGTCTTGCATCACTTTGCATAGGCGGCGGTATGGGTACTGCGGTTATATTAAAAAATATATAATAAGGAGAATTTAAAGATGAGATTAGAAGGAAAAGTTGCAATTGTTACGGGCGGCGCAAAAGGCTTAGGCGGCGAAATGGCTAAACTTTTTGCAAAGGAAGGAGCAAAGGTTATCGCCGCAGACATGGCGGAACTTTCTTACGAATGTGAAAACGTAGAATTCTACAAATTAAACGTGGCTGATTCGCAAGCTTGTAAAGAACTTTACGAATACGCAAAAGAAAAATTTGGCAAAGTTGATATTTTGGTAAACAACGCAGGTATTACCCGCGACATGATGACCAGAAAAATGACCGACGAAGCTTGGGATTTAGTTATCAACGTAAACTTAAAGGGCGTATTCAACCTTACCCGCTACATTGGACCTTTAATGGAAGAAACGGGTGGCGGCAGCATTATTAACATTTCGTCGGTAGTTGGCGAATACGGCAATATCGGCCAAGCAAACTACGCTGCTTCTAAGGCGGGCGTTATCGGTATGACCAAAACTTGGGCAAAAGAATTTGCAAGAAAGGGCGTACCCGTAAGAGTAAACGCTATTGCTCCCGGTTATATAATGACGGATATTTTAAAAACCGTTCCTCAAGAATTATTAGATAAATTTGCAAAACTCACCATGTTAGGACGTTTAGGTCAACCCGAAGAAATTGCAAAAGCAGCTCTCTTCCTTGCAAGCGACGACGCGTCTTACGTTACCGGACACGTATTATCCGTAAACGGCGGTATGAGATTATAATTTAAAGGAGAAACTTTTATGATAAACGTAGGAATAGTTGGCGTTGGTACTTACCTTCCCAAAAAAATTATGACTGCAAAAGAAGTTTCCGACGCAACTAACGGCGTTTGGAGCGAAGACGCAGTTAGAGCTAAACTCGGTATCAACCAAAAATATATGCCTTCGGAAGAAGCGTGCGACGGCACTCAGGAAATGGGCGCGCTCGCAGCGTTAAAGGCTCTTGAAAATACGGGCGTTAAACCCGAAGAAATCGACGTTATTTTATGTATAACCGAAGAATGGAAGGAATACCCTTTAACCACTTCGGCTTGCTACGTTCAACACAGAATAGGCGCGGTTAACGCGTGGGGTATCGACGTGCAAAACCGTTGCTGCACCTGCGTTTCTGCAATGAAACTTGCAAAGGATATGCTTATTGCCGACGACGAAATTAACACCGTGTTAATTTGCGGCGGTTACCGCAACTGCGATATGATCGACTACACCGATAGCGGCGTTTCGTTTATGTTTAACCTCGGCGCGGGCGGCGGCGCAATAATCCTTAAAAAGAACTACGGCAAAAATTTATTGCTCGGCACTCACCTTATGAGCGACGGTTCGGTAGTTCATACTTGCGGCTCTAAAGTTGGCGGTATATTAGAACCCGTAACTGCTGAAAACTATAAAGAATTCGGCAAACTCCGCCTTATGGATTCCCCTAAAATGAAGGGCTTATTAAACACCGTTTCTATGCCTAACTGGTATCATTGTATAGACGAAGCTCTTCGTAAATCGGGCAAAACTAGAACGGATATCGACTATTTGGCAATCTTGCACATTAAACGTTCGGGACACAAGGCAATGCTTGCAGATTTAGGTCTTACCGAAGAACAATCTATTTATCTTGAAAACTACGGACATATTGGACAGATTGACCAAATTCTTTCGTTAGAACTTGCACTTAAAGAAGGTAAAGTAAAACCCGGCAGCACCGTTTGTATGATAGCTGCGGGAATAGGATATACTTGGGCGGCAAATATCATTCAGTGGGGTTAAAATGGGCTATTTTTTAGACACGGTAATAGACTCGTCCACGGCAATGTGCGTAACGGCTCTCGTTACTATGGCAATAACGCTTATTTTTAAAACTTCGTTTACGACCAACTTCGCGCAGGGCGTAATTTCCTCGTTCGGCGCGTACGTTGCATCAACGTTTTTTATTCAAATAGGT
>JAGAMH010000099.1 GCA_017624815.1 Clostridia bacterium | reverse complement strand
GGCTATATCTTACCGAAAAGCCTTCGCCCTTTTTTACGGCGCTTATAACTTCTTCTCTGTTGGCGTGGTTTGCGCTTTGTTCAACGCTTGCGCTTTCGCCGACAACGTTGCCTTCTAAATCCATTAAAGTTACCCTTGCACCGTTTAAAAGCTGAGAAAATTCTATTGCACCGTCGTTGCCGTTTTCCGTTATATATTTTTGATTGAAAGCATTAACGTATACTTTTAAATAGCTTTTGCTTTTGTTTAGCGAATCGTTGTAGTAAATTTGCGTAGTTACCACGGTAAACGCCAAAATAGCAAAAAACGTAACCGCCAACGTTATTATTAAAATTCGCTTTCTCATAAACTATACCGTAAATTTATAACCTATTCCAAAAACTGTTTCTAAATTGTGAACGCCTAATTTTCTCAACCTTGAAACGTGATTGTCAAGCGTTCTCGTTTCGCCCTGCTCGTAGCCCCATATTTCCGTTAAAAGCTCTTCGCGGGACAATACTCTGCCTGCATTTTTCATAAAGTATTTTAAAAGTTCAAACTCTTTGCGGTTAAGCTCTAACCTGTTGCCACTTAAAAACACTTCCATAGTATCTAAATTTATTTCTAAGTCGCCAACGGAAAGCTTTTTATTTAACGCTCTGTTGCGGCGAAGGGCGGCGTTAATTCTTGCCGTTAATTCCAAAACGGAAAAGGGCTTTGAAACGTAGTCGTCCGCGCCTAAACTTAATCCGTGCACCTTATCTTCTTCTTTGCCGAGTGCCGAAAGCATTATACAGCAAACGTTGGGGTGTTTTTCCTTAACGTATTTTAAAACGTCCAAACCGCTGCCGTCGGGTAGCATTATATCTAAAAGAGCTACGTCGGGCGTTTCGGAAACGAGAGCGTATAAAAAATCTTTCACCGTTGAAAAAGTTTTAGAGGATATATCGTTCATATCGAGCGAAACCTTTATAAGTCCGCTTATTGCAACGTCGTCTTCTAAAACGAAAACAGTTCCTTTCATATTGCATTTTAGCCGTCGGCAGTAACCGACGGCTTTATCTCCTATTAATTATAATTCTTCGATAGAGTGTGCCATATAGCTTAAGTGGTCGCCTGCACGCTCTAAATTGCAAACCATATTTACGAATACGTTATTGTTTTCCGCACTACACTCGCCCGATTTCATACGTTTGATATGGTCGGCGGTGAGCTGCCTTCTCATAGCGTCTATTTCGTCTTCTATTTCGTCGGAACGTTTAAGCAATAAATAATCTTTATTTTCAATTATTTGTAAAGCTAAATCGTGTTGTTCTCTTAAAAGCGAAACCATCTTCTTTAAGTCGTCAATTACCTTTTCCGAGAAGTTAAGTTGCTGGTCAACCTTTTTATGCGTATATTTAATAAAGTTATCCGCAAGCTCGGCAACACGCACTATATCGCCGACGTTAGTGTGTATGTTATTAACCAACTTTTCGTCTTCTAAAGATATATCGCAAGCCGAAACTTTTACGAGATAGTCTACTATGTTTTTAGAAGTTTTTGCAATTTCTTCGTTCTTTTGAGAAACTTTATCCAACGCTAAAACGTTGCCGTCTAAGAAAGCCGCAAAAGCCTGTTCTAAGCTTTCTATTGCAAGCGAAGAAACGTAAGCCGTTTTTTGTTGAAGCTGACCGATTGCCAAAGAAGGCATTTCTAAAAGACGCTTGTCCATAAAGCCGTCTTCTCCCTTTGCCGACTTCTTTTTGTCGGGTATAATAATTTGCGTAAATTTTACTAAATATTTTACAAAAGGTAAATAAATTAGCGTGCAAGTTACGTTAAAGAAGGTGTGGAACATTGCAATTTGCGTTTCTTCCGCTTCGGGGAATAAGCCCACTAACACCGTTTGGTTAAAGTCCTTCCAAATTACGAGTATTATCATAAATATAATAGAGCCTATTACGTTGAACATAAAGTGGAATAAAACCGTGCGCTTTGCGTTGGTGTTAGTTCCAACTGAAGATAAGAGCGCCGTTACGCAAGTACCAATGTTCGTACCTAAAACCATGTATAAAACTGCGTTGCCGCCGTCGCCTATTACTATACCGTTACCAACCATAAGTATAATAATGGAAGTTACTGCAGAAGAAGATTGCACTATAGCCGTTACTACCATACCTATCAAAAGTAATAACACGGGGTTGTTTATTTTAGTTAAGTATTCTGCAACTTCGGGAGCAGTTTCAAGCCAGTTTTTAATAGAAGCCATAGAAGCGGACATAATTTCTAATCCGATAAATACCAAGCCCAAGCCCGCAATTGCCAAACCTATAGTTTTAACCTTGTTATTTTTAGAAATTAAGTCCATAAATGCGCCTACAGTGGTTAGCGCCATTGCAAATTCCGCTACGGGCAACGCTGAAAGCGCGGCAATTTGTCCCGTTATGGTAGTACCGATATTTGCGCCCATTATAACGCAAGCCGCTTGATAAAGGCTCATAATACCTGCGTTTACGAAGCCAACCGTCATAACGGTAGTAACCGACGAGCTTTGCACAACCACCGTAGAAACCACTCCTATACCCACGCCGAAAAAGCGAGAGTTAGAAGTTTTGTTAAAAAGCTGTCTTAACTTGCCCGTAGCCAACTTTTCTACGTTATCGGAAAGCAATTTAAAGCCCAACAAGAACGCGCCTAAGCCGCCAAACAAAATTAAAACTGCTACGTAATCGAATTTTTCAACTACCATTTTAATTTTTCCTTTTACATATTCTTTAGTTTAAATTGTAAAACGATTGTAATACAATTGTAACATAATTTTACCAAAAATTTGTATTAAACAACTCATAAATTTGTAATAAAAATGTAAAATTATGGCTACTGATAGTAATTTTTAGTCGATTACGGTTTAATTTTAACAAAAAAGCTAAATAGATAAAACAAATTTTTTTATAAGTATTGACTAAATTGCGCCGTTTATGATAAAATACAAGCGTATGCAGATAAAGCGTTTAAACTTAAAAAAACTTAATAACACGCGCGATTTAGGTGGATTGCCTGCCGCCGACGGTAAAAAAATTAAGCACGGCAAGCTTATTCGCAGCGAAAGATTGAGCGACTTGCCCGACTGCACGGTAGAAGATTTAAAAAAATTAAAAATAACTACCGTAGTAGATTTGCGCATAAAAACGGAGTTGGAAGAACATCCCGACACCATTTTAGAAGGCACGGAATATCATATTTTACCCCTTCTTTGCACGGCAACTGCAGGCATTACCAGAGAAAAGAGCATGCGCAAAACTATGGCTAAAGAAAGCCGTAGAATAAAAACGGAATTTGGCAGCGTTGACAATTACATGATAGATATGTATAAAACCATACTATTTAACGAACAAGCCCAAGACGCACTAAAATCTTTTATCAACTTAGTAATAAAGGAAGAAGGTTGCATATTGTGGCATTGTAGCGGAGGTAAAGACCGTGCCGGCATTTGCGCTATGCTTATAGAAGCTTTACTCGGCGTTAGCGACGAAGTAATTATGCAAGATTACGTTGCATCTTCACGCTTCCAGCGCAAAAAGTATTTTTGGAGTAAGTTTGGGTTAATAATTGCCCCCTTAACGGCAAGTTTTAAAGGCATACTTTTTGGTATGATGACGGCAAAACGCATATATATGCGCGCCACTTTAGATTATTTAAACGAAAAATACGGTAGCGTTATTAATTACTGCAAACAAGAATTAGGCGTAACGGATAAAGATATTAAAATTTTAAGGCAAAAATATTTAGAATAAAATACGGTAGGGCGGAAAACCTTTTGGGTTTTCCGCCCTACTTACTTTTAAACACGGTGGTTAATTTTCTCTCTCTACTTACTTTTATTAATCGACGAGCCATTATATTATATCACGTTTACGGCGCTTAATTGCCAACGCCTTATTCTACGGTAACGCTTTTTGCTAAATTTCGAGGTTTATCCGGGTCGCAACCGCAACTTAGCGCAGTATAATAGGCAAGCATTTGCAAGGGAATAACCGATAGTATGGGCGAAAGATATTTATTAGTTTTTGGAACACTAAAAACGCACTCCACCTTGTCGGTTAATTCCGTGCAAAAATCGCCATCAGCGCAAACGGCAACCACCCTTCCCCCACGCGAAAGTATTTGTTCTATTGCTGAAAGCGTTTTATATTTAAGCTGCTCGTTACAAATTATTGCAACGGTATAAGTGTGCTCGTCAATCAAAGCCAAAGTGCCGTGTTTAAGCTCGCCTGCAGGGTAACCTTCGCTGTGTTTTAGCGATACTTCTTTAAGTTTTAAGCTCCCCTCCCTTGCAACGGAACAGTCAAGCCCCCTTCCTATAAAGTAAACGGCGTTGCTTTTTGCAAACTTTTTTGCAATTCCCCCCGCATATATGCTTGAAATAACGCTATTGCACAACGCGTGCATATTAGCGATATCGCCAAATAGCTCGGTATTTTTAAAGTTTAAACCGAACTTTAAAATAAGCGTTAAAAGATAAAGCGCCGCCAACTGCCCACAATAGCTTTTAGTTGCCGCAACGCAAATTTCCGCGCCCGCCGCAACGGGTAAAACGAAGTGTGAAAGCCGTGTTATTGCAGAATAGCCAACGTTGGTAACAGCTATTACCGCAGCACCCATCTCTTTTGCTTTTATCACCGCTTGCAACGTATCGGCTGTTTCTCCGCTTTGACTTATTGCAACGACCAAAGTGTTCTTATCCACAACGGCGTTTTTATACCGCCACTCTCCTGCAGTTTCGCACGAGGCGGGAATTTTTGCAATGTCCTCCACCCACTCTTTAGCAACTAACCCTGCGTGATAAGCCGTTCCGCATCCTAAAAAAATTACCCTGTTTTTGTGTAGAATAAGCTTTGTTAGCTCGGTTATATCTACACTTGAAACGGCGTTTACCGTGTTTTTAACGGCATGGGGGATTTCTTTTATTTCTTTAAGCATATAATGGGGGCAATCACCCAAATCAAGGCAAGCTTCCGTTGCTAAGTTTTTATTAAATTCCCTTTTTGCAGACACCAAATCAAAGGTGTAAAAATTTACTTTTTCCGCCGTTATATCGGCTATATCGCCGTCGTTTAATACGCAAATATTATCGCATAAACCCGCAAGGGCGGGAGCGTCGGAACAAACGAAGTTTTCCCCCTTTCCACGCCCTATAATAACGGGGCTTTTATTACATACGGCAATTAACCGTTCTTCATTTACGCTTAAAATTAACAGCGCAAACGAACCTTTTAAATTTTTAATTGCCGCCGCAGTTGCCTTTAATAGGTCGCCACTATAATTTTTTGCAATAAGTTTTACTATAACCTCACTATCCGTTTGCGACTTAAATTTTTCACCCTGGCTTTCAAGCGCGGATTTAAGCTCTTTATAATTTTCTATAACGCCGTTGTGCACCAAGTAAACGCCGCAAGATTCGTGTGGGTGAGCATTCTCGTCGCAAGGCTTTCCGTGCGTTGCCCAACGGGTATGCCCAATACCTATTTTCCCCTTTAAATTTTCTACTTCGCCACCTATACAATTAACCCTGCCCGCGCGTTTTAAAATACTTACTTCATGTGCGTTTTTTACGGCAATGCCAACCGAATCGTAGCCGCGGTATTCTAAACGAATTAACCCGTCGTATATAATTTTTGCGGCGTTTTTATTGCCGATATACCCCGTTATTCCGCACATACTACGCCCCCTTTTGGCAAATTTGAACAATTTTATCCGCCACGATATCGCAGTATTTTTCACACCTTTCCATATCGCTGCACTCAACGGTTATTCTTATAACGTTCTCCGTGCCGGAAGGGCGCAAAATTATTCTACCTTCGCCTTCCAAACGCCGTTTTATTCGTTCCACCGTTTTTATAAGGCCCACGTCGGAAATTACTTGCACTTTATCTTTAACAGCTATGTTTTTATTTACTTGCGGCAACGGAACGTAGTCTTGCAACAATTTCTTTAGCGGCTGCTTGCTCTCTATAATCGCTTCCATAATTTTTATTGCAGTAACCACGCCGTCGCCCGTGCTTTCCACTTTACTCAAAATAATATGCCCCGACTGTTCGCCGCCCAAAGAAGCTCCTTCCTTTTGCATTTTTTCGGCAACCAACCTGTCGCCTACACCACAAGTAACGCAGTTTACGCCCCTATTTTTAAGGGAGGAAATAAGCGCGGAATTACTTAAAACGGTTACTATAGCCAAATTGTTATACAGTTCGCCGTGCTCTTTTAAGTAGTTTGCCAAAACGAAAATTATCCCGTCGCCGTCAACGACTTTCCCATCCGAATCAACGCAAATGCACCTATCGGCGTCGCCGTCGAAAGCAAAGCCGATATCAAGCCCCTTTTCTATAACTAATTTTTGCAAATTTAAAAGGTTGGTAGAGCCGCAATTTTTATTAACGTTTAACCCGTCGGGGCAATCGCCAATTGAAAACACCGTTGCGCCCAACGCCGAAAACACGCTTTTTGCAATTGAAAACGCCGAACCGTTCGCACAGTCTAAACCTATTTTAAATCTCTTATAAGAACAGGTAGAAAGCGCAATTAAGTGCCCAATATAGCGGTTTCTCCCTGCAACGTAATCTACCGAACGCCCTAAATTTTCATCTTTAGAAAAAGGTACGTCGCCCATATTTTGCGCCGCGTTACCAAATATTTTTAAAGCGCTTTTATTGCCGCTTAAATAGTCCTCTAAATAATTTATTATATCTTGCTGCATTTTTTCGCCGTTGCCGTTAAATAGCTTTATGCCGTTATCGTAGAAGGGATTGTGGCTAGCCGAAATCATAACGCCGAAATCAAAGCCGTCGCAACGGGTAACGTAGGAAACGGACGGCGTTGTAGTAACGTGCATTAAATAAGCGTCCGTCCCCGACGAAGTTAGTCCGGCAACCAAAGCGGCTTCTAAATTGTAAGAAGAAAGTCGGGTATCCTTGCCAATAACCGCGCGGCTTTTTCCACCGTTAGTTAAGTTAAAATACGCACCCAAAAACCTACCAATTTTAAATGCGTGTTCTGCCGTTAAAGTAACCCCCGCCCTTCCCCTAAAACCGTCAGTACCAAAATATTTACCCGTTTTTATACCTCCCAGCCGCGCCGTTTTTTATAATCTTTTCGCGACACCTTCCAACGCAGAGCGAAAGCTCTTCCAAATCGGAGCAAACGGTAGTTCCCGCCGCTATATACGCGCCCCTTTTTATATGTACGGGCGCAACTACGTTACTATTGCAACCTATAAAACAATCTTCTTCCACTTGTGAAAAGCGCTTCTTTTTCCCGTCGTAATTGGCAAACACCACACCGCAACCAACGTTGACCCGTTCGCCTAAACGAGCGTCGCCTATATAAGATAGATGCGCGGCTTTGCAACCGTTTTCTATGCGGGAATTTTTAATCTCTACGAAATTGCCTATACGGCAGTTTTTACCAACGTATGCGTTAGAACGCAAATGCGCCGCAGGTCCTACGTTGCTACCTTCATCAATTTCGCTATCGCATATAACGCTTTGTAATACGGTTGCGTTTTTATGCACTTTTGAATTTTGAATATAAGTGAACGCGCCCACGTATGTACCCTCGCAAATATGCGTTTTGCCAAGTATGTGGCAGGGCGCACATATAATAGCGCCGCTATCAATAATTGCGGTTTCGTCAATATAAACGCCGCTCGTGCCCAAAAATTTAACGCCGTTTTTTTGGTGGCGTTTAATTATTTTGCGGTTTGCCCTTTCATACTCTTTTCCGTAAAGCACTCCGCCCCTTTTGCAATCAGATTTCAACCTTTTATTTTTCACGATAGTTTAGCATACGCCCAAAGGTAAAAATTTGTTACAAGGCTTTATTTTTAAATAAGCGCGCAAACCTTATAAAGCAATAAAAACTCCGCAAAAATTTTGCGGAGTTTTTATATTATATTGCTCTTTTCCTTTTTAGTTTTATTATCAGTTTAAAAATTTTACCAAACGCAATAACGGATAGAGAAAGAGCGGCAACTATTAGCCATTGAACGCCGTTTAATGCAACTAAATTAAAGGCTTTTGCAACGGGCGGTATAACGCAAATTAACACGTTTAAAACAACGCCCAAAGCAACGGTGATTATTAAGGCTTTACCTTTCGGTTTTTTGCTTTCCGAGCGAACGTTAAACGCGTGGAAAAGTTCGGCAAAAGATATTACTAAAAAGGTTATAGTGCTGGCGACCTCGTTCCCCCAAAGCGTTAAAGACAACGCAAACGCACCTACCGTTATAACCGTTATATACGCGCCGTAAATAAGTACCGAGAGGAGCGAGGGTTTAGAAAAAAGACTTTTTTCTGCCCTTTGCGGTGGATTGTTCATTATATCGTCCTTCCCCCTTTCCACACCCAAAGCCAAAACGGGAAGAGTATCGGTTATTAAATTTATCCATAATAGCTGGGTAGAGAGTAAAAAGTTTTTACTTGCAAAAAACACGGCGGCAATTAGTATTGCAAAAACTTCGGCAAGATTAGTCGCCAAGAAAAAGTTTATGGTGTTTTTTACGTTGGAAAAAATTCTCCTACCTTCGGCAACCGCTCCAACTATCGTAGAAAAATCGTCGTCGGTTATAATCATATCCGCGGCGCTTTTCGTAACGTCCGTGCCGCTTCCCATTGCAACGCCGATATCGGCAGACTTTATCGAAGGCGCGTCGTTAATCCCGTCCCCCGTCATTGCCACAACGTTACCATTTGCTTTAAGCGTTTTTACAACGTAATTTTTATGCTTTGGCGTAACGCGCGCAAAAACACGCTTATTGAGTACCGCCTCTTTTCTAAGTTTTGGCGGCAAGGCGTCTAATTCTTCCCCTAAAATAACTTGCCCTTTATCTTCGGCTATTCCCACTTTTTTTGCAACGGCAAAAGCCGTATCGGCGTGATCGCCCGTTATCATAACGGTAGTAATGCCTGCGCGCTTGCACTCGCTAACCGATAAAGCTGCTCCCTCCTTAACGCCGTCTATCATGGCGCAAAGACCTATGAAAGTTAAATCTTCTTCGTCGCGAAAGCTGCCGTTTTTATAGGCAAACGCCAACACGCGCATTGCCTTTTTAGAGTAATTTTCCGTTTCTGAAACAACTTTTTTAATCTCTTCTTGCGCTATACGTCTTTCGCCTGCAGGCGTTAATATTTTAGTGCATTTTTTAATTAAAACGTCGGGTGCGCCCTTAATATAAAGCTGAACTGCTCCGCCCGTTTTTACCATAACCGACATTAATTTTCTATTTGAATCGAACGGCTTTTCCCATATTTTTTCAAACGCCGTTTCAAACCCGTTTAAATCGGCGTAGTTTAGCAGCGCAATTTCGGTTGAATCGCCTATATATGCGCCCCTTTTGCCCTTAACGGAGTTACAAACGCGTATGCAGTTTATAAGTTTATCATGTAAAACTCCGTAGCCGAACGCACCGTTTACGTTTAAAAACCAAACGTCTTCTACCTTTAATTTATTATTGGTAAGCGTGCCCGTTTTATCCGTACAAATATAATTGCAACCGCCAAGCGTTTCAACCGATTTAAGCTTTCTTATAATAACTCTCTTTTTGCTCATTCGGGTAACGCCCATTGCCATTATAACGGTTACTACGGCGGGCATCCCTTCAGGTATTGCCGCCACGGCAACGGCAACCGCCGTCATAAAGCTTTTTAAAATACCCGCTTGCCCCACAATAATTCCGCTTAAAAAAATTATTGCTGTAGCCGTTAACGCAAACGCCGAAATTACTTTTCCCAAAGTGGCAAGGCTTTTTTCAAGCGGAGTTTTATCCGGCTCTTCTTCAGTTATCATTTTTGCAATTTTCCCCATCTCCGTTGCCATACCAACGGCGTAAACTGCCGCTTCGGCACTACCCGAAACCACGAACGTTGACGAAAATATCAAGTTTTTTGCGTCTGCCAAAGAACGAGTATCGGCAGATAAAATTTTGGCGCTTTTTTCCACGCTAACGCTTTCACCCGTAAGGGCGGATTCGTCGCATTTTAAATTGTTCTCTTTAATAATCCTACAATCGGCGGGCACTACGTCGCCTTCCTGCAAAATTATTATATCGCCTATAACTACGTTTTCGCTATCTATTAAAAATTCTTTGCCGTCCCGCCTTACTTTTACTTGCGTTTTTTGCAATCGTTTTAAATTTTCTACGGCTTTATCCGCCCTATATTGCTGAACGCATCCAACCACGGCGTTTAAAATTATTATAAATATGATTATTATCGTATCAACGACGTCGCTCTTATCTCCAGAAAATGCGGCAATTACCGCTGAAACTATTGCCGCTGCTATCAATAAAATGGTTAAAACGTCTTTAAATTGCGACAAAAATAGCGCTATAAGGCTATGTTTTTTGCGCCTTTCAACGGTATTTTTCCCGTACGTTTTTAACCTTTCTTCCGCTTCAGCTTGCGTTAAGCCGTTATTTGAAGTTTTTAACGCTCTTACGGTAGCGTCGGCAGTATCGCTTATAAACTTTAGCATATATTCCCCTTTAACGGTAAATTCGTTTATTTATATTATTTTTAATAAAGCGGTTATATGCTATTTATTATTAATTTTTGCACGCTTTAATTAAACTAAACGGCGTAAAAAAAGGCGCAACCTTTCGGTTACACCTTTAATTATAAAAATTTTATTAATCAACTTGAATAT
>JAGAMH010000098.1 GCA_017624815.1 Clostridia bacterium | reverse complement strand
CTTTTACCCGTTTTAACTAACGCCGAACGGCTTGCAAAAAGGAATAAAACTATAAGTTACGAAATATTAAGCAAAGCAACTTTGCGTTCGGAAATTGTGTATGTATGATAAGTTAAGATTAAAATATAAAAATTTACGAGCCGACTTTTGCGGGGAAATTAGAGCTAAAGCGGACAATGAAATAAAGCGTATTTTTTTAGAAGAGTATTCTTCTTTTAACAGCTTTTTCATTTACAATTCTTTTGGCTCGGAAGCCGATACATCTAGTATAGTTGCCGCTCTTTTGGCTAAAAATAAGCAAATTTATCTACCTAAAATTATCGATAAAGTAATGTATGCTGCACCCTATTCTAAAACGCAAAAGGGCACGTTTGGGATTGAAGAACCTATTTCCCAACCTTATTATGGAAAGATAGACGTATGCGTTGCGCCCCTTCTTGCCGTAAACGAACACGGTTATAGGTTGGGTTACGGCGGCGGCTATTACGATAAGTTTTTAAAGGATAAAAATATTTTAAAAGTCGGGCTTGGCTACTCTTTTCAAATTTGTAGCGATTTTGAAAATAGAGAGTGGGACGAGCAGTTAAACGCCTTCGTGTGCGAAAAGGGCGTTATAAAGTTTTTTTAGGGTTAATATGAGAATTGTAAGCGGTAAATATCGCGGTATGAATTTAGTCGAATTCAAGGGCAATGAAATTCGACCTACTGCCGATAGAGTTAAAGAAAATCTTTTTAATATTTTACGCAACGTAATTAATTTTTCTACTGCGTTAGATCTTTTTTGCGGCAGCGGTAATTTGGGGATAGAATGTCTATCGCGCGGGGCAAGCTACGTTCATTTTAACGACCTTTCTAAAGACAGTTTAAAGGTGTTAAACCAAAACTTAAAAAAATTGAAAGGCGGCGAAAATTATACCGTGTCAAACTGCGATTATTTAAATTGCCTTTCCACCATAAATAAAAAATTTGATTTAATTTTAATTGATCCGCCCTATAAATTTGATTACGTTAATTCGGCTTTAACGGCAATAAAAAAATATCAAGTTCTAAACGCTAACGGAATAATCGTTTACGAATGGGACGAACGTTATTTAGGAGAAGTTGAAGGCTTTAAAAAAATAGGCGAAAGGAGATACGGAAGGGTATATTTAACCTTTTTCCGTTTAAGTGAAGAGTAATGAAAAAATGCGTTTTTGCGGGCACTTTCGATCCGCCCACCAAAGGGCACGAAACGGTTATAAACAACTGCTTAAAGTTATTCGACGAAGTAGTCGTTGCAGTTATGGTAAACACGGCTAAAGCCCCCGTTTTTACTACCGAAGAAAGGGTGGAGCTTTTAAAAAAGCTGTATAGAGAAAATAAAAACGTAAAGGTAATATCCTTTTGTGGCGCTGCAGTAGATTTGTTAGAAAGTGAAAACACGCCATTTTACGTTCGCGGAATAAGAAATACCGTCGATTTTGAATACGAAAATCAAAACTTTTTCGCCAATAAAAAATTAAAGGACGATATTATAACAATTTATTTACCCGCCGAACAAGACGAAATTCAAATAAGTTCAACGCTAGTAAAAAATTCCGTTACCTTTAAAAAGGATTTTAAATACTGCGTTCCCGATAAAATTTATACCGATATATTAACCCTTTTGGAGAATAAAAATGTTTGAAAAACAAATAAAAATACCCGAACCTGAAGAAATTAAATCAGTATGCCCCATGCCTGCCGAGCTTGCTAAAATAAAAGCCGAGCGCGACAAGCTTGTTTCCGACGTTATATCGGGCAAAAGCGATAAGTTAATTATAATAGTAGGACCTTGTTCCGCCCATTCAAGCAAGCCCGTTTTAGATTACGTTGAAAAGTTGGGCAAGCTTAACGAAAAGGTTAAAGATAAACTAGTTTTAGTGCCCAGAATATATACCAACAAACCCCGCACTAAGGGCGTTGGATACAAGGGTATGTTCTCTCAACCCGACCCTACTAAATCGGAAGATATTTTAAAGGGAATTTATAAAATAAGGGAGCTTAACGTTGCCGCAATAGGAGCAAGCGGACTTTCCGCCGCAGATGAAATGCTTTACCCTGCCAACTACGCCTACGTTGAAGACTTACTTTCTTACGTAGCGGTTGGTGCAAGAAGTTCAGAAAACCAACTTCACCGTTTGGTTGCAAGCGGTGTAGACGTTCCCGTAGGTATTAAAAACCCCATGAGCGGTAGCGTGTTGGTAATGCTCAACTCCATTTACGCCGCTCAAAGCGGACAAACTTTTAAGCTTAACGGTTGGCAAGTTAAAACGGACGGTAATAACTTAGCTCACGCAATTCTTCGTGGAGCGGTAGACGGCTACGGCAACGATAAACCTAATTTCCATTACGAAACGGTAATGCAGGTCGTAGAAGGTTACGCCCAATCGGGATTGAAAAACCCCGCCATTATAATCGACGCAAATCACTCCAACAGCGGTAAAAGGTTTAAACAACAAATTAGAATTTGCGAAGAAGTAATGCAAAACCGCCTTTACGACAACGACTTTAAAAAGAACGTTAAAGGCTTTATGATAGAAAGCTTTTTGGAAGAAGGTAACCAAAAAGAAGACGAAGTTTACGGTAAATCTATAACCGACCCTTGCTTAGGGTGGGACGATACCGAAAGATTACTTTTGGATATAGCAGACAAAGTATAACAAATTACCCCCGTACTATGTGCCAAATAACGGCAAAAAGGAAAAATTATGATTAAAAAAGTAGGATATTTAGGTCCTGAGGGCAGTTACAGTCAATTAGCGGCGAACGAAATGTGTCCCGATTATAAAAAAGTTGCGTACGAAAGTTTTTATTTAGTTATGCAGTCTTTAAAATCGGGCGAAACGGACGCAATCGTGCTTCCTATAGAAAATACTTTAAACGGCGGCGTTTTGCAAAATATCGACCTATTGCAATACACCGACGGAGTTATTGCCGTGCGCGAATGTACGGTTAAAGTAGATCACCGCTTAATTACTTTTAAGGGCGCAAATCTTGCTAATATAACCAAAATTTATTCTCATCAGCAAGCAATAGCCCAATGCTCGAAATATATCTACGAAAACTATCCTAACGCAAAACTTATTACAACGCCGTCCACTTCAGGCTGCGTGGAAATGATTAAATCTTATACGGAAGCGGGTATAGTTGGCCCTCATTTTAAGGCGGACGGGTACGAAGTTTCCACCTTTTCAATTGCCGACGAGCAAAGTAACAGTACCCATTTTTTACTTATAGAGCGTGGGATAATTTCCGAAGATAAAAGTTGCAATAAAATTTATTTCTCATTTACTTGCCAGCACGAGCCGGGTGCGCTACTTAAAATGCTTTCGCTTATATCCACTTTAAATTTAACTAAGATAGAATCCCGCCCCATAAAGGAAAAGGTAGGCGAATACAGATTTTTTATTGAAACGGACGGCGATTATTCTAAAACCGAAGTTAAAGCCGTTATAAACCGTTTAAAGGAGAGGGCAACGTCCTTTAAAATTTTGGGTTGCTATTAATTAAACGGTAAAAAGTAATATTAAAAAGCATGCAACGGCTTGTAAAAATTTAATTAAAATAAATTTAAAAGCGCTTATTTGCATTGCAGAAAGATAGCTTAATTGCTGTAAAAGTATGCTTATTCCGCCAAAGGTAATTAAAAATCCGCAAATGGGCACGGAATAGGAATATCCGCTTTTAGAAAGTGTAAGGCAACCGCCCGTTATTTCTAAAATACCCCTACATATGCCCAAACTAACGTCGTTTGGGAAAAATAAGTTTAATATTTTGCAAAGCGGATAAAGTAAATTAAAATCGCACATAATTTTAGAAACGGTGTAAAAAAATACGATAAACGCTCCCGCGGTTAAAACGGCGTTTGCCGCTCCGTAAAAGCAGTCGTATAAAATATTGCCCGTTTGCTTTTTAACTACGGGTTTCAAGTTTTGTCTGTTTTTATTAAATAGACAAAAAACTGCGCCGACCAAAATAACGGAAATAAAATGTGCTAACAATATTTTAACACCGATAATCTTATCACCAAACATTTTAAATCCAACGCTGCCTATAATAAATAACGGACCAGAAGTCGAACATAAAGCTGCAACTTTTAAGGCGTTATTATCAGAAATAGCTCCATTTTTATAAAATTCGGCAACCGTTCTGCTCCCAGCGGGGTAGCCCGAAAGCGCGCTTAACGTAAAGCACGCCGCAGTACATTCGGGAAGGTTTACCTTATTTAACACTTTATAAAAGGGTTTAGAAAAATCTTCAGCAATTCCCGTTTTCGTTAAAATAGCAGAAATAACGGCAAAGGGAAAAAGTGCGGGTACAACGCACTCCGCCCAAGTTAAAAGCCCTTCAAAACAGCACTTTACATATCTTTCTGGGTAAATTATAATAATTACTGCAACAGTAACAAGAAAAATACATATAAATAAATTTTTAATCTTCACGTAATAACATTATTTACAAGGAGCGTTTTTTATGAGTAAAACGTTGGGCTTGGCGTTAGGTGCGGGCGGAGCTCGCGGCGTTGCGCATATTGGCTTTTTAAAAGCGTTAGAAGAAAACGGAATAAAACCTGACTATATTGCCGGCTCGTCAATGGGTGCGGTAGTTGGCGGATGCTATGCCAAGGGTATGCATATAGACGACATTAGGGATATAGTTTTAAAAATTAAAGCTATGGATATTTTAGATATAAGCCCCATGTCGCTTACCAAGCTTTCACTTTTAAAAAGTAAAAAGGTTCAACGTCTATTTTTGCAGTATTTAGGCGACGTAACTTTCGATCAACTAAATATCCCTTTTACCTGCACGGCGGTTGACCTTTTATCGGGTAAGCTCGTAAATTTTACCGAAGGTTCGGTTGCTGTCGGCGTTCAAGCGTCAAGCTGTATACCTTCAATATTCCGTCCCGTGCACTTGAATGGACAAATATTAATAGACGGAGGAGTTTTGTGCCGCGTACCCATAGAACAGGTTAGAAAAATGGGAGCGGACGTAGTCGTTGCAGTAGACGTTTTAGTAAACACTTCAAAACCCGTAGATAATATTCCCAACATCTTTTCAATGCTGTTTAGAGTTTACGATATTATGGATAATCAACTTACGCAAATGGCTAAAAAGCGCAAGCGGAACAAGTGTGAACTTTATTTAGAACCTGAAATGGAAGGCATGGAAGCCGTTGCGGTTAAATATTTAGATAAAGCCTATCAAGAAGGTTACGAAATAGGCATTAAAAATATAGAAAAAATAAAAGAGTTATTAAAAGACTAATGGATTTATTTGATTTACAAGGTCATACCGAAACGGCAAAACCTCTTGCCGAACGTATGCGCGCTAACAACTTAAACGATTTTATTGGACAAAAGCATATCGTAGCCGAAGGCAGTTTGCTCCGCCGCGCCATTTCTTTAGATAGGTTGGGTAGCTGTATTTTTTGGGGGCCTCCGGGTACGGGAAAAACTACGCTCGCAAATATTATTGCCTCTACCACACACGGCGAATTTATAAAGTTAAACGCCGTTCAAGCAGGCGTAGCCGACGTAAAAAGGGCGGTAGAAGACGCTAAAAACAATTTAAAGCTTTACGGTAAGCGTACCTATTTAATGTTAGACGAATGCCACCGCTTTAATAAAACGCAGTCCGATTCTCTCCTTCCCGCAATAGAGCAAGGCACTATTATTTTTATAGGTTCTACTACGGAAAATCCCTTTGCTGCAATGACCCCCGCAATAGTTTCCCGTTGTCGCGTTTTTGAATTTAAACACCTTTCAACAGAGGATATTAAGGGGGCAATTACTCGTGCTTTATCCGATAAGCGCAAAGGCTTGGGCGAATATAAGGCAAAGGTAGACGAAGAAGCTTTAATACATATTGCACAAGCTTCGGGTGGAGATTTACGAACGGCGTATAACGCAATAGAGCTTGCCGTTTTAACAACGCCCCCGCAAGCCGACGGAAGTATTAACGTAACGCTTGCCGACGCAGAACAGTCAATTCAGCGCAAATCACTTTCTTATAACGAAGACGCCTATTATGATTATTTATCGGCGTTTTGCAAATCGCTTAGGGGAAGTGATTCCAACGCCGCACTCTACTACGCAATGCGCTTAATCGAAGGTGGATGCGACCCTATGTTGATTGCAAGGCGCTTGGTTATTCACTCTGCCGAAGACGTTGGCATGGCAGATCCAAACGCAATGGTAGTGGCGTCGTCGGCAATGTATATCCTTTCTCAAACGGGCTATCCCGAAGGGCGCTTACCACTTTCAAACGCCATAGTATACGTTTGTGAAGCTCCTAAAAGCTGTACCGTAAAAGACGCTATGTACGCCGCTATAGAAGATGCGAACAACGTTAGGGACGACGACGGCGTTCCCCCTTATTTAAAGGATAATACCTTTGGCGATAAAAATACAAAAGCTCAAAGCGCAAACTATAAATATCCGCACAATTACGCGGGCGGATACGTAGAACAGCAATATTTGCCAAACGCTTTAAAAGATAAAATATATTACGTTCCTTCCAATTACGGTTACGAAAAAACGGTAAAGGAAATAAGAAAAAATAAAGGCAAATTAAAATAAAAAACTTAACAAAATAAAGCCGCCGTGCAAAATGCACGGCGGCTTTTAACAATTATTAATAATCTTTTAATCCCAATAAATAATCGGTAGAAACGTCAAAATATATAGCCATCATAGCAAGAACGTTTAATGGAGGCTCTCGCTGTGCTTTTTCGTAATGTAAGTAAGTTACGCTATGCAACCTCAAAGCATCGGCAACTTGTTTTTGGCTTAATCCTTTTTCTAAGCGTAACTCTTTTAACCTTTTTCCTAAAATAATATCCATAACAGTCTCATATTTTTTTGTTTTACACTTGACATATTACCATTTTGGTAGTATAATAAACACAAAACTACCAAAATGGTAGTAAAATTAAGGAGGTAATAAAAAATATGAAGTTGGAAATAAACGATTGGTACAAAATATATCGCGATATTCCTAAAATATCTTCTTGGATTATAGGTATACTATATGCAATTTGGGCAATTATAGACCCTAGTGTATTTAACGGCTCTAAATATGGATACGAAGAAGTATACGGTATAATGCAGTTAGGTTCGTGGATATTGCCGTTTATGATATGGTTGGCTATTGGAACGCTTTATGCTATAGCTAATTATTTTGTTTTAAGCGCTATTTGGTCAGTTAATATTATTAAGATTAATCATTTAGAAGAAATTTCTAAAAAGCTAGAAAAAAACGATCAATAATCGTTATAAGCAAAGCCCCGCGGTTGCCAGATGCAACCGCGGGGTATTTTTTACTTTAAATTAATTTTTGCAATTAGCAATAGATTTTTTAGCCTTATCAGCAACGTTTTGAGCGGTAAAGCCAAAGTGTTCAAATAAAACTTTTGCGGGAGCAGATTCGCCGAAGGTGTACATAGCCACTATTTCGCCGTTGTCGCCTGCGTATTTATACCAAGAATAGTGCGAAGCTGCTTCTACGCAAACTCTTGCCTTAACTGCCTTGGGTAAAACGCTTTCTTTATATGCTGCCGATTGTTTTTCAAACAATTCGATACAGGGCATAGAAACTATTCTAACTTTTACGCCTTCTTCTTCTAAAAGCTTTTTAGCACCCGAACAAACTTCAACTTCAGATCCGGTAGCAATTAAAATAACGTCGGGGGTGCCGTTGCAATCGTCTAAAACGTAGCCGCCGCAAAGCGCTTTAAGTCCGGATTTTTCGTATTGAGGAAGATTTTGTCTGGAAAGAACTATACAGGTGGGGTTATTTTCGGTTAAAGCCGAAACGTAAGCCGCAACGCTTTCTTTGCCGTCGCAGGGGCGGAAAACGTTCATTCCGGGGATAGAACGAAGTGTTATAAGCTGTTCAATGGGTTGGTGGGTAGCGCCGTCTTCGCCAACGCCGATAGAGTCGTGCGTTAATACGTAAATTACGGGAGCACCCATAATAGCCGACATTCTCATACCGCCTTTCATATAATCAGCGAACGAGAAGAAGGTAGAGCAAACGGCTTGCAAGCCGCCGTGCAACTGAATACCGTTGCAAATTGCCGACATAGCGTGTTCTCTAATACCGAAGTGGATATTGCAGCCCTTTCTGTTTTCGGGGGTGAAATAGCCTTTACCTTTAAGTTCGGTTTTGGTAGAGGGAGCAAGGTCTGCCGAACCTGACATAAAGTTGGGCATAACGCTTGCAATTTTATTTAAAGCTGTGCCGCCGGTAGAACGGGTTGCGTCAGCTTTAGCAAAGCTAAATAAGTTGTCAATATTTTTAAAGTCGGGCTTAACGCCGCTCATAAATTCTTCGTATTGCGCCGCAAGTTCGGGGAACGCCTTTTTATATTGAGCAAACAATCTGTTCCATTCAGCTTCCTTTTGGCATTTTTCTTCGGCAATATTTAAGCAGTATTCTTTAACGTCTTCGGGAATGGTAAAAGGTTCTTCCGTCCATTCAAAGAAGTCTTTAGTTTTAGCCGTTTTTTCTGCGCCTAAAGGTGCACCGTGAGAATCTGCGCTGCCTGCAAGGGGAGAACCGTAACCGATAACCGAATTACATATAATAATAGAAGGTCTTTCCTTGTCGTTTTTAGCTTTTGTAATAGCCGAGCTAACGGATGCAAGGTTGTTTGCGTTTCTTACTTTAATAACTTGCCAGCCTTGCGAGCTAAAACGGGTAGCAATATCTTCGGCAAAAGCGTCGTCGGTGTTGCCTTCAATAGAAATTTTATTGCAGTCGTAAAGGAGAATAAGTTTGCCTAATTTTTGAGTGCCGGCAAACGAACAAGCTTCGTAACCGATACCTTCTTCCAAACAGCCTTCGCCGCATAAAGCGTAGGTGTAGTGGTCTACTACGTTGTAAAAAGGCTTATTAAATAACGCTGCAAGGTGAGCTTCCGCAACGGCAAAGCCAACTGCGTTTGCAATACCTTGTCCTAAAGGTCCGGTAGAAACTTCTACGCCGTCGGTAGTTCCGTATTCGGGGTGTCCAGGCGTTTTAGAGCCGAATTGACGGAAGTTTTTAATATCTTCCATACTAACGTCGTAGCCAAAAAGGTGTAAAAGCGAATAAAGGAGCATAGACCCGTGTCCTGCGGATAAAACGAATCTGTCGCGGTTGTGCCACTTGGGATTTTTATAGCTAAAGTTAAGATGGTCGGCAAATAATTCGTAAGCTACGGGCGCTGCGCCAATACAAATACCAGGGTGGCCCGATTTAGCTTTGTCGATTGCTTCCGACGAAATAATTCTAATTGCGTTTACGCTTTTTTGTTTAACGGTCATTAGTTTTCTCCTTTATTAAAGTAATTTTTCAATTTTTCAGTATTTAAAAATTCGTAACCTTTTATAAGGTTATATAGCCTTTCGGCAATTATATAAGTTCCGCCAACGGCGTCGCTTTCAATATTAATAGGCATTATCGGGTCGTGAACGCTCATTCTTACTAACACCCACCCGTTGTCGTTATCTTTATCAAAGTTAATTCTAACGCCTTCGTAATTATCGGGCGCAAGCGTTGTTTCTTGCATGTTTATTGCGGCGACTTTCAAATCTTCAATAACGCCCAATCCAAGCGCTTTAAAATCGCAATCGGGCTTAAAGGTAAGCCTAATTTCACATTCTTCTTTAGCTTCTTTCAAATCGGCAATTAAAGCAGATACGCTTTCACCGTTTTCGTTTGAAAGACTGGTCAATATTCTCGTAATAAGGTAAGCGCCGTCGTCTAAAAAGTAATTTTCCTTTAAAGCGGCGTGTCCCGAGGTTTCTATTGCAAGGGGAGAATATTCACCTGCCGCGTTAAGTTCAACGCTTTTTCCTATAACGTTTTTATATCCGCGCTTAAATCTAACGTGTTTTCCACCGCGCGATTTTATAAATTCGGCAAGACCGTCGCTCGTTACCGAGTCGGTTACTATAGTCCCGGGTTTTTCCTTTAAAAGTATTGCCGAAATTAAAGCAATAAGCTTGTTGCGGTTAATTTCTTCTCCGTTTTTATCAACCACGGCAGCTCTGTCAACGTCGGTATCGAATATAATACCAAGATCTGCTCCGCTTTCTATAACGGCTTTTTTAATTGCCGACATAGCCGTTTTATCTTCGGGGTTAGGAATGTGGTTGGGGAAAGTGCCGTCGGGGTTTAAAAACTGACTGCCTTCAGTATTCGCCCCCAAAGGTTTTAACACTTCGTCCACGAAAAATCCGCCCGCACCGTTACCTGCGTCAACTATAATCTTTTTTCCTAGCAAAGGTAAATCCAAATTACTGCTACGTTTAACAAAGTCAACTAAATCGGCGCTATATTCACCTATAAATCTCTTTTCGCTATAACTGCCGTTGCCTGATAAAAAGTCTCCTTCTGCCGCATATATGCAGATAAACCGATGAATTGTAAGCATTTTTGTCTGTTTTATTAAGTTCGTAACGACCCGCAAAAGCACGAATTATGCCATAATGAAAGAGACCGGATCCTTCTCAGGG
>JAGAMH010000097.1 GCA_017624815.1 Clostridia bacterium | reverse complement strand
GGAAATGAAAAAGATAATAAAGGCTAATAACCGTATTGAACGTTTTGAACTTCCCAGAAAGGAAGCAATTGAACTTATGGCGGGATATAGCGAAAAATATAAGGTAGAGCTTATTAACGATTTACCTGAAGACGCTATTATTTCTTTCTATAAACAGGGCTCGTTCACTGATTTGTGTCGTGGACCTCACTTGCCTTCAACCGGTAAAATTAAGGCGTTCAAATTAACTTCGCTTACCGGCGCTTATTGGCGTGGAAACGAAAATAATAAAATGCTTACCAGAATTTACGGTACGGCTTTTGAAAAGAAGAGTCAGTTAGAAGAATATTTGCAATCGGTAGAAGAAGCTAAAAAACGCGACCATAACAAGCTCGGCAGAGATTTAGGTATATTTATGACGAGCGACGTAGTTGGTCAAGGCTTGCCTATTTTAATGCCTAAGGGCGCTAAAATAATGCAAACTTTAACCCGTTTCGTTGAAGATGAAGAAGAAAAGCGCGGTTTTATGATTACTAAAACGCCTTATATGGCAAAGAGTGATTTATATAAAATTTCCGGACATTGGAGTCATTACCGCGATAAAATGTTCGTTTTAGGCGAAATTGACGACAACGGAGAATCGCCTACAGGAGATGAAGTGGTAGCTCTTCGCCCCATGACGTGCCCCTTCCAATATCAAATTTATAAAAACGGCTTAAAATCTTACCGTGATTTGCCTTGCCGTTATTCTGAAACTGCAACTTTATTTAGAAAGGAAGCCTCGGGGGAAATGCACGGCCTTATCCGCGTTCGTCAATTTACTTTATCCGACGGACATATCGTTTGTACTAAAGAGCAAGTTGCTTCAGAATTTAAACGTTGCTTAGATTTATCTTATTATATTTTAGAATGTTTAGGGATGCGCCAAGACGTATCTTTCCGCTTCTCAAAAAGGGGTAAGTCTAAATCGGATAAATATATAGATAACGACGAAGCTTGGAATAATACCGAAGCTATGATGAAAACTATTTTAGACGATTTACAAATCGACTACGTTGAAGCAGACGACGAAGCTGCTTTCTACGGACCTAAATTAGACGTTCAAATTAAAAACGTTTTCGGTAAAGAAGATACGCTTATAACCATTCAAATAGACTTTGCTGCAGGTGAAAGCTTTGAAATGAATTATATCGACGCAGACGGTGTTAAGAAAACTCCTTACGTTATTCATAGAAGCTCTATCGGCTGTTACGAAAGAACGCTTGCTTTCCTTATTGAAAAGTATGCGGGAGCGTTCCCTTTATGGATGTGCCCTACGCAAGTTAAAATTTTACCTATAACCGACAGAACTTTAGATTACGCAAAAGAAGTTGCCGATAAACTTACTATGCAAGGTATTCGCGTTGAAGTTGATTCTAGAAACGAAAAAATCGGCTATAAAATAAGAGAAGCAAAAATGGAAAAAACTCCTTACGTTTTAGTTGTTGGCGATAAAGAAGCGGAAGATATAACCGTAAACGTTAATAAACGTGGAGTTGAAGAAAAGACTACGGTTAGCGTAGATGAATTTATAAATACTGTAGTTGAAGAAAATAATAAAAAAATTATATTTTAATTGAAAATCGTTTGACATTATATTAAAAAAGGGGTATTATATCTAGGTAAAGCAAAGGTTATCCCTTTCGCCGTACGGCATTGCTAGTACGGGCAAATAATTGTAAAAAGCTTTAAAAGGCAAATTTTCGGTTATTTTTCGGGTTACTTTTGTAGCCCGATTTTTTTCGGCAATTTTTTAGAGAGGTATATGATTATTAAAGACTTGTATTCGGTAAACGAAGCAATCCGCGACAAAGAAGTAAGAGTAATAGGCGCAGACGGCTCTATGCTCGGAATTATGAGCGCAGCTCAAGCACAAACTTTAGCTGACGAAGCGGAACTCGATTTGGTAAAAATTTCCCCTAACGCTATTCCCCCCGTATGTAAAATTATGGATTATTCCAAATTTAAATACGAACAAGCTAAAAAGGAAAAGGAAAATCGTAAAAATCAAGTGGTCGTTGAAGTTAAAGAAATTCGTCTTTCAATGACTATCGACGTAGGCGATATAGCCGTAAAAACCAAACAATGCTTAAAATTTTTAGAAGCAGGCAACAAGGTTAAGGTTTCTATCCGTATGAAGGGTAGAGAAAACGCAAGAGCATATCAAGGCGTTAAAGTAATGCAAGACTTTTTTGAAGGTTTAAACAGTAAGGCAAACCTTGATAAAAAACCTACTACCGAAGGCAGAAATATTATTATGATGCTTTCACCCGCAAAAAGTTAATCACAGATAAAACTGTTTTTATAGAAAAATATTGGAGGATTATATATATGCCCAAGCAGAAATCACACAGTGGTACTAAAAAACGCTTCTGGCTTACCGCAACTGGTAAAGTAAAAAGCCCTCACGGCGGTAAAAACCATAAAGCAGAAACTAAGAACAGAAAGAGAAAGAGAAATTTACGTCAAAATACTCTCGTATCTTCTGCACGCGAATCAGTCGTAAAATCGATGATTCCTTACAAGGGTTAATAGGAGGACAAGCAAATGCGTATTAAAAGAACAGTAAACGCTTTAAAGAAACGTAGAAAGATATTCCGCCTTGCAAAAGGTTATTTCGGAAATAAATCCAAGTCTTATAGAATAGCTCGCGAAGCTGTTATGAAGTCTTTAAATTATGCTTACGTTGGCAGAAAGTTAAGAAAAAGAGATTTCCGTTCTCTTTGGATTGCTCGTATCAACGCTGCAGCAAGACTTAACGGACTTTCTTATTCCAAATTAATGCACGGCTTAAAAGTTGCAGGCATCAACCTTAACAGAAAAGTTTTGGCTGACATTGCAGTTAACGACGCTGCTGCATTTACCGCATTAGCAGAAAAAGCTAAGGCAGCTCTTTAATTTTACAAATTTTAAGCCTTTTAGATAAAAGGCTTAATTTTTTATATGGTAATTACATCAAAGGCTAATCAGCTTATAAAAAAAATATCGTCGCTTTCCGATAAAAAATACCGTAGATTATACGGTCTTTACGTCGTGGAAGGGGTAAAACCTGTAAACGAGTGCTTAAAAGCAGGGTGCGTTATTGATACTATCGTTTGTAGCGAAAGTTTTATTGATAAGTTCGGACATGTTTACTCAAATTGCGTAACCGTTTCCGACCAAGTTTTTAAAAGTATTTCAGAAGAAAAAACACCGCAAGGCGTTTTAGCAACCGTAAAAATACCAGAAAACGACCTTATAGCACCAAATAATAGTTGTTTGCTTTTAGACGGATTGCAAGACCCGGGAAATATGGGTACGATTATAAGAACGGCTAACGCAGCAGGTTATTCCGAAATTTATTTAATCGACTGCGTTGACCCTTATTCCGCTAAATCGGTTCGTTCGAGTATGAGTGGTGTGTTTTTCGTGAATTTGCGTTTTGGCTCAAAGGAAGAGGTAATAAACGTTTTAAAAGGCGTTCCTTTAATTTGCGCCGATATGAATGGAGAAAACATTTTTTCGTTTAATCCACCCGAAAAATATTGCCTATGTATAGGTAACGAAGGTAATGGAATAAGTAATTTTGTTAAAGAAAAAGCTGATTATACCGTAAAAATACCAATGGCTGAAAGTTGTGAAAGCTTAAATGCCGGCGTATCTGCGGGTATTGCCATGTATTTATTAAAGAGTAAATTTTATAAAAATTAAATTAAGAGGTATTAAAAATGTCAGGACATTCCAAATGGCATAATATAGCTGCAAAAAAGGGTAAAACCGACGCTGCAAGAGGAAAAATCTTTACCAAACTTGGTAGAGAACTTGCCGTTGCTGCAAAAGGTAACCCTAATCCCGATACTAATAGCAAACTTGCAGACGTTATTGCAAAGGCAAAAGCTGCAAATATGCCCAACGACAACATTAAACGTTCTATTGCAAAAGCTGCAGGCGAACTTGGTGATAAAGAATATAAAGAATTAACTTATGAAGGCTACGGCGTAGCTGGTTCAGCTGTTATTATTAAAACTTTATCCGATAACGTAAATAGAACGGCAGGCGACGTTCGTTCTACTATGGGTAAATGCGGCGGACAAATGGGAAATACCGGTTGCGTATCTTATATGTTTGATAACAAAGGCGTTATAGTTATTGAAAAAACCGTTGCATTAGACGAAGATACTATGATGGAATATTGTTTAGAAGCAGAAGCTGAAGACTATTCTGTTGAAGAAGATATATACGAAGTATATACTACTCCCGAAAACTTCTCTAACGTTCGTAAATATTTTGAAGAAAAGGGCGTTGAATTCCTTGAAGCGGAAATTAAAATGGTTCCTCAAAACTATATCACTTTAGACGGCGATAAGCTTGAAACTTTTAAAAAGATGATTGATAAGCTTGAAGAATTAGACGACGTTCAAACTGTATATCACAATGTTGAACTTCCCGAAGAAGACGAAGAATAATAAAAATCCCGCAATGCGGGATTTTTTTGTTGTATAAAATTTTTAAATTTACGCAAATTATTTATACAAGCGTTAACGCTTTAATATAAAGTTTGCTAAAAATTAAATTAGCAAACGAAGGGGATGTTTTCTTTTTTAGAAAACATCCCCTTATGTATTTTTATTAAATTTTGCATATAAAATATAATATTAATATTTTGCTTAAATTATTTGAAAAAAAAGCAAATAAATGTTATTATATATAGGAGCTAATTTGAAAGTAAAAAAATATCCTAAAAAATTATTTATTAAATTAGAAAGCAAATTAAATTTTGACTTCGCTAAGAACACGACATACGGTTGTGGTGGAATTGCTAAAATAGCATATTTTCCTAAAAACACACTAGAAGTTATCGTCGTGTTTGAAATAATAAAACTTAATAATTACAAATATTTTGTTTTAGGTAATGGATCGAACGTTTTAGCTTCAGATAAATTCTATAATGGCGCTGTCATATGCACTAAAAAATTTAAAGGAATATATCGTACTGATAAAAATAAAATTTATTGTTCAGCTGGTACTCAAGTTAGTGAAATATTAAAATACTGCAAAATTCACCTCTTAACCCAAATATCCGCCGGTGTTGTACTTGTAGGCATCCACGCCAAAGGCAATGG
>JAGAMH010000096.1 GCA_017624815.1 Clostridia bacterium | reverse complement strand
CGGGAACGGCAACACCCTTATATACTGCAGGGCGAGTATACTGCGGATATTCCAACTTCCCGTCGGCAAAGCTTTCGTCTACCAACGAGCCGTTTGCTAAAACGCCGTCAACGTAGCGGGCAACGCAGTCGCAAATTACCATAGCGGGTAACTCTCCGCCCGTTAAAACGTAATCGCCGATAGAAATTTCTTCGTCTATAAAAAGGTCGATAACTCGCTGGTCAACGCCCTCGTAATGGCCGCAAAGTATTATTAAATGGTCGCGGTTTAAAAGCTCGAACGCCTTATTTTGCGTAAAAGTTTCACCCTTGGGCGAAGTGTAAATGCGCCACGCCTTGTGTTCGGGATCTATCGCCTCTATCGCCGAGCCAACGGGTTGGGGAGTCATAACCATACCAGCGCCGCCGCCAAAGGGATAGTCATCGCATTTTAAATGCTTATTTTCGGCGTAGTCGCGAATATTTACGATATCAATTTCTATTTTATTGTTCTTTACTGCTCTACCTATAATGCTTTCCTTTAAAGGAGCAAACATTTCGGGGAAGAGCGTTAAAACGGTAATTTTCATCAGTCTAAAACCGCAACCTCGTTATATCTTTTTTCGCAAACGCAAATAACTTTATTTTCTATATCAACGCTTAAAATAACGCCTTCAACGCCGGCGAACATAATTTTTTTAGCGCCCGTATCAACTGTGTATATATCCGTTTTTGCGGGAATTGCGTCGCACAATACCCCCAGCTTTTTACCCGTTTCGGTTAAAACGGAACAGCCGATTAAATCGACTATATAATATCTGCCTTCGGGAAGCTCGGGCGTATCTTCTCTTAAAACGGTAATTTCCTTTCCGCGCAAAAGCTCGGCTTGGTTTCTGTCCGCCACGCCGGAAAGCGCTAAAATAGCGCACTCGCCAACGCCCCTAACGTTTAAAAGCTTATGGCAATTGCCACCTATATATACCGTTTTAAACGACGCCAAATCACTAACCGTGTCGGTATAAATTTTTACTTTTACTTCTCCGCGGATTCCCTGCGGTTTTAAAATTAACGCAATAGATAATTGTTTTTCCATAATACAAAAAGCCGAGCGGCAAAGCGTTCGGCAAATTTTTAGGCTTACGCCTTTTCCTTTATTTCAATAACGTATTTTTTGCTTTCCTTGGGAGTTGCGGCTTTAACTAAAGTTCTTAACGCTTTTGCAATTTTACCTTGTTTGCCAATAACCTTGCCCATATCTTCGTCTGCAAGATATACGGTTACTTCAATAACTTCTTCTTTTTCTTGAACGTCGTATACTATTTCATCCTTTTTTTCGGCAAATTGTTCAACGACGTATTTAATTAATTTTAACATAAATATCTCCGTACGGGTGTAGAAAATCGGAAGGGTTACACCCTTTAAATATTTTTTCGTTTAGGTGCAAGTTAAAGCCGCAAAGCCTTAACTTGCCATCCCGTTTTTAATTACTTCTTCTTTTTCTTATCGTTGGTCTTAGGTGCGGAAAGCTTTGCGCTTTGTTCAATAACGCCAGCTTTAACTAAATAGCTTTTAACCGTTTCGGTGGGTTGAACGCCCTTGGAAATCCAATCTTTAGCCTTAGCAACGTCGATATTAACTTCAGCGGGGTTTTTAAGGGGGTCAACGTAACCAACCTTGTCAATGTATTCGCCCGTTTGAGCCTTTCTGCTGTCTACTACTACGATACGATAGAAGGGGGATTTTTTGTCGCCCATTCTGGTAAGTCTCATTTTTACTGCCATGATTTTACTCCTTTGATATATATAAATTTTTATTTTTTATTTCAGTTTACATAAAAGGGAATTTTCTCTTTCCGCTTTTAAGTTGTTTCATAAGCTGCTTGGTCTGTTCAAACTGCTTTAAAAGTTGGTTAATTTCTTGCACGCTCGTGCCCGAGCCGGCTGCAATTCTCTTTTTTCTTGAAGAGTTTATAATAGAAGGGTCGTCCCTTTCCTTTTTAGTCATAGAAAGAATAATCGCCTTAGTTCTTTCCATTTTACTTTCGTCTATATCTTCGGCTTTAACCTTATTGCCAATGCCGGGCATCATAGAAAGTAAGGCTTGCGCTCCGCCCATTTTTTTCATACTTTCAAACTGCTCTAAATAATCTTCCAAAGTGAAGGCGTTTTCCATCATCTTCTTCTGCATTTTTTTAGCTTGTTCTTCGGTAACTACTTCCTGAGCCTTTTCAATAAGCGTTAACACGTCGCCCATACCTAAAATACGCGAAGCCATTCTGTCGGGATGGAAGGGTTCTAAATCGGTTAACTTTTCGCCAACGCCAATATATTTAATAGGTTTGCCCGTAACCGCCTTAATAGAAAGACACGCGCCGCCGCGGGTATCGCCGTCGAGCTTGGTTAAAATAACGCCCGTAACTTCTAACCTTTCGTTAAAAGTTTTTGCAACGTTTACTGCAACCTGACCCATCATGGAGTCTACCGTTAAAAGAATTTCCGAAACCTCTATCGCCGCTTTAATTTCTTCAAGCTCACGCATAAGCGTTTCGTCTATTTCCAATCTGCCCGCAGTATCTATAATTACGGTATCGTAACCCATAGATTTTGCGTATTCAACGGCTTGTATGCTCGTTTTAACGGGATTTTGCGTTCCTTTTTCAAATACTTCTACCCCAGCGTTTTTAGCTACTACTTTAAGCTGATTTATCGCTGCGGGGCGGTAAACGTCGCACCCTACCAAAAGGGGTTTTTTGCCGCCTTTTTTTAATAGGTGAGCAAGCTTTCCGCAAAGCGTAGTTTTACCAGCACCCTGCAAACCGCACATCATAATAACCGTGGGGGGCTTGGGAGCAACTATAAGTTTTGAATTAGCCGAACCCATAAGGGCAATAAGCTCTTCGTTTACTATTTTTATAACCTGTTGGGCGGGGTTTAAGCTTTGTAAAATTTCTTGCCCTACCGCCTTTTCCGAAACTTCGGCGCAGAACTGCTTGGCAACTTTAATATTAACGTCGGCTTCAAGTAAAGCCACGCGAACTTCGCGCATTGCCGTTTTTATTTCCAGTTCAGTAAGTCTTCCGCGCTTTGTAAGTTTGGAAAATATATGGTTTAATCTCTCTGAAAGAGAAGAAAAAAGTGCCATCTTATACCTTGTTAATTTTATTTATTGCGCTACGGACTTCTATATTATAATCCCTATTTAAAATATCGCTAAGCTTGGCAATATCTTCGGCATATTCGGGGTGTAATTTTAAAAATTCTTCCGCCCATCTGCCAACGTCGGAAACCAAAAACGAAGAATGCAAGTCGGCAGCGGTAAGCATTTGCGAAAAACACAATTTCTTTTCGTATTCTTCAAGCTGCTTTTTACACTTATTTAAGCATTCTGAAACGCCTTGGCGCGATATCCCCTTACTTTCGGCAATTTCCGACAAAGTTAAATCGAGGTTAAAATATAAATCGGTAATTTCTTGCTGAGTGGGCGTTAATATTCCGTGATACAAATCCCACAAGCGCATAAAAGATAGTTTATCCATAGCTTTTTACTTTATTATAGTAACATTATATTCGTTTTTATTACGAGTGTCAAGCATTTTTACTTGACAAATAATTAATTTTAGCCGTATAGTTGCGCATAAACATAAAAATTTAATTTTTAACATTTAATAAGTAAATTTGTAGCAATATTATAATAGTTTGACAACGCCCCTATCATATGCTAAAATACCGCAGGATTAGGAGATTTATTATGCAAAAAGAGATTAACGGCGTTATATACGACACGCAAAATTCAACGGTTAATAAAAAGTTTACCTTCGGTACGCCGGGGGATATTTTTGGTTACGAAGAAACGCTTTATATTACTAATGATGGCAAGTATTTCGTATATACTAACGGGGGAATTCAATCT
>JAGAMH010000095.1 GCA_017624815.1 Clostridia bacterium | reverse complement strand
TATTTGAGTTTAATGAGCCAATACACGCCTTTCGGTGATATTCAGAATTATAAAGAATTGCAGCGCAAAATTACTAAAAGGGAGTACGAAAAGGTTTTAACCGCCGTGCAAAACGCCCAACTTAAAAACGTGTTTTTACAGGATAGTGAAAGCTCGGGCGAAGGGTTTATTCCAAAGTGGGATTTTTAATTAGTTATGTTATTTTCGTTTAATCAAGTAAGCTTCGGCTACGACGACAACTTAATATTAAAAGACGTTAATTTTGCCGTAAACGAAGGTGAAAGGGTGGGCTTAATAGGCGCAAACGGCGAAGGAAAAACCACGCTTATAAAACTTGTTTTAGGGCAATTGGACGCCACATATGGGCAAATCATTAAAAAAAGCGGAGTAAAAATCGGCTATTTGGAACAAAGCGGCGGATACGAAAGCAACAATACCGTTTATCAAGAAGCGTTATTAGTCGTCCGCGAAAAACTTAACGCCGTAGAAAAGCTTAACGCTCTTGCCTTGCGGCTTTCTAACGAGTTGGAAGGCTCGCACGAGTACGCCGTATTGTCGGCAAAAATGGAAAGTCTTAATAAATATATTGCCGCCAACGATTGTTATAACGCCGAAGTTAAGGTAAAAACGGTGTTAAACGGTATGGGCTTTGAAAATGGTTACGACCAAGTAATAGACACTATGTCGGGTGGCGAAAAAACGCGTTTTAAGCTTGCTCGCCTTTTAATTGAAGAGCCTGACCTTTTAGTTTTAGACGAACCTACCAACCACTTGGATATAAAAACGCTTTACTGGTTAGAAGAGTATTTATCAACTTTTAAAGGCGCTATTTTTATCGTTTCGCACGATAGATACTTTTTAGATAAAATTATAAACCGCACTTTAGAAATTGAAAATAGGGGCGTTTGCGCCTTTTCGGGCAACTATTCTAAATATAAAATTTTAAAGGCGGCAAAGGTAGAATTAGAGCAAAAGGAATACGAAAAACAGCAAGAAGAAATTGCCAAATTAGAAGATTATATTGCAAGAAATTTAGTGCGGGCGTCCACAACTAAAATGGCGCAATCACGCCGAACTAAGCTTGAAAAAATGGACGTTTTGCAAAAGCCTTACGTTCCGCCCAAGCCTCCTAAATTTTTATTTACCTACGATATATCCCCCTACGAACGCGTTTTAAATATAAATAATTTAACGTTGACCGCGGGAGAAAAAACTCTTATTCAAGGTGGCAATTTATCGCTTACGCGCGGTAAAAAATTGGCAATAGTAGGCGAAAACGGCACGGGCAAATCAACGTTGATAAAGGCTATATCAAGCGGAAAAAATTCGGCAATAGAGCTTGGTAGATTCGTGCGGATTGCCGTATACGATCAGGAGCACGCCAACTTAAATTTAGAAAACACCGTGCTTGCCGAATTGTGGGAACGGCACGTTGGATTTACTCAAACGGAAGTTAGGTCGGCACTTGCCCGTTGCGGACTTTGCGAAGAAGATATACCAAAGCAAGTTAAAAGCTTATCAGGCGGAGAGCGAGCAAAACTCGCCCTATGCGTATTTGAAAGTGAAAGGGGCAACGTTTTAATTTTAGACGAGCCTACGAACCATTTAGATTTACCCGCAAGGGAAAGTTTAGAAGGTGCGTTAAAAACCTTTGACGGAACGGTTATTTTCGTTTCACACGACAGATATTTTATATCTGCCATCGCCGATTGCGTAGTCGAAATAGAAGATAAAAAATTAAACTTTTACGAAGGCGACTACGAAAGTTATAACCAAACTAAAAAGCGGCTTTTAGAAACGGCTGCCGAACAGCGCCGAGAAGAAGAGAGAAGGGCGTACGAAGTTAATAAACAAGCCTCTTTCAGAAGTAAGCAGGAAAGGGCGGAAGAGGTAAGGCGAAAAAACCGTGCAAAACAAATTGAAGCGGATATATGCCGCGTTGAAGAGCAGGAAAATTATATAAATTGCCAGCTTTCCAACCCCGAAGTATTATCCGATTATACCAAAGTTGCCGCACTTTCCGCCGAGCTTGAAGAATTGAAAAGAGAGTTGGACGCTCTATACGAAGAATACGAAACTTTAATATAAAAAACACCGCGAAGATTTTCGCGGTGTTTTCATTTTTTATTTTAATTAAAATTCAAGGCTCTTTTCAATATACGCGACAAGTTCGGATATGGGAAGTCTAATTTGTTCCATAGTATCTCTGTCGCGCACGGTAACGGTTTCATTTTCAAGGGTGTCAAAGTCTACGGTAATGCAGAAGGGAGTACCTATTTCGTCTTGACGGCGATAGCGTTTTCCTATCGAGCCGGTAACGTCGTAGGTAACCGAGAATTTTTTAGCAAGCATTCTGTAAACTTCGTCTGCTTTTTCCGAAAGGTTCTTTTGTAAAGGTAAAATTGCCGCCTTGTAGGGAGCAAGGAAGGGGTGAAGGTGCATAACCGTTCTAACATCTTTCTTTTCTTCGTTTACAATCTCTTCGTCGTAAGCGTCTGTTAAGAAAGCGAGCACTACGCGTTCAACTCCCAAAGAAGGTTCTATAACGTAGGGAACGTATCTTTCACCCGTTACGGGGTCGGTGTAATCAATGGGTTTTCCACATTCTTTTGCGTGTTGCGATAAGTCGTAATCCGTTCTATCTGCAATTCCCCAAAGTTCGCCTCTGCCGAAAGCAAAGTCGTATTCAAAGTCCGTCGTAGCCTTAGAATAGAAACAAAGTTCTTCTGCAGAGTGATCTCTTAAATGTAAGTGTTCTTCGGTCATATTAAGCGATAAAAGCCAATCGCGGCAGAAGTTTTTCCAGTAGCTAAACCATTCTAAGTCCGTTCCGGGTTTGCAGAAGAATTCAAGTTCCATCTGTTCAAATTCTCTTACGCGGAAAATAAAGTTACCGGGGGTAATTTCGTTACGGAAGGATTTACCTATTTGACCTATACCAAAGGGCACTCTCATACGGGCGGAGCGTTGCACGTTTAAAAAGTTTACGAAAATGCCTTGCGCCGTTTCGGGACGAAGGTATACCGTGTTTACGCTGTCTTCGGTAACGCCTTGGAAAGTTTTAAACATAAGGTTGAATTTTCTTATCGAAGTAAAGTCGCTCTTTCCGCAAGCGGGGCAAACTATTTTCTTTTCTTGGATAAATTTTTCCAAGTCTTCGTTTTCCATTGATTCAACTTTAATATCTAAGTTATGTTTTTTGCAGTAATCTTCAACTAAGTTGTCGGCTCTATGTCTAGTTTTGCAATTTTTACAGTCCATAAGGGGATCGGAAAATCCGCCCAAATGTCCCGAAGCCTTCCACGTTCTCGTGTTCATAAGTATCGCACAGTCAACGCCCGTGTTATAGGGATTTTCTTGTACGAACTTTTTCCACCAAGCTTTTTTAACGTTGTTTTTAAGTTCAACGCCCAGAGGACCGTAGTCCCAAGTGTTGGCAAGACCGCCGTAAATTTCACTTCCGGGGAAAATAAAACCCCTGTTTTTGCAAAGTGCAACCAACTTTTCTTGCGTTACCGCTCTTTTCTTATCAGCCATATTTAACTCCTTCGGGTCGCACTTGGCAATAATGCGCCCTTCAAAATTTGTACGTTAAAATTTTAGCTTATTTGCGCCTTTTAGTCAAGTAAATACGATAAAATGTATTAAACGTAAAAAATATTTAAAAAATTTGCGTTTAAAATATGTACAATTGGCTTTGGTTGTGCTATAATTAAATAAATACTTTATTTAAATGGTGAATTATGCTCTCTGATATCGAAATTGCCGAAAGTTGTAAACTTGAAGATATAAGAAAAATTGCTCAAAAAATCAATCTTTCAGAAGACGATTTAGAACTTTACGGCAAATATAAAGCTAAAATTAACTTATCAAACGTAAACCCCAAATCTAAACTTATTTTAGTTACGGCAATAAATCCCACCGCAAGTGGAGAAGGTAAAACTACCGTTTCAATCGGACTTGCCGACGGGCTTAGTAAAATTGGAAAAAAGGCTTGCCTTGCTTTAAGAGAACCTTCTTTAGGCCCTGTATTTGGCATTAAAGGCGGCGCGGCGGGCGGCGGATACGCGCAAGTCGTTCCCATGGCGGATATCAATTTGCATTTCACCGGCGACTTACACGCAATTACGGCGGCAAACAATTTACTTTGCGCCATGATAGACAACCACATTTTCCGCGGCAACGCATTAAAGATTAAAGAAGTTTACTTTAAGCGTTGTATGGATATGAACGACAGGGCTTTAAGAGATATTACCCTTTCTTCTAAAGCGGGCAAAATGGTTGGTTGCCAAGATTACGAAAGAAAGGAAGGCTTTGAAATTACCGCCGCTTCCGAAATTATGGCTATTTTATGCCTTGCAACCGACTTAAAGAATTTAAAGGAAAGAATAGGCAATATAGTAGTAGGCGTTAACGAAGACGGCGATTTCGTATACGCTCGTCAATTAAACGCTCAAGGCGCAATGGCAACCCTTTTAAAGGATGCAATAAAACCCAACTTAGTTCAAACGTTAGAAGGCACTCCCGCAATAGTTCACGGCGGACCTTTTGCGAATATCGCACACGGCTGCAATTCCGTTCGCGCAACCTACACGGCAATGACGCTTTCCGATTACACCGTAACGGAAGCAGGCTTTGGCGCAGACTTAGGCGCGGAGAAATTCTTAGATACCAAATGCCGCGTTGCTGGAATAGAACCCGACTGTATAGTGGTGGTTGCTACCGTTAAAGCGTTAAAGCTTCACGGCGGAGCAGATAAGAAAAACTTATCAGAAGAAAATTTACAAGCGTTAAAAGCGGGACTTCCCAACCTTTTAAAACACGTAGAAAACGTGCAAAACGTTTATAAAAAGCCCGTGCTCGTGGCAATGAACAGATTCTTTACCGACACTCAAGCCGAAATCGACGTGGTGTTAAACGCATGTAACGGAATAGGCGCAAAAGCCGTGTTTACCGACGTGTTCTTAAAAGGCGGCGAAGGTGGCGTAGAGCTTGCGCAAGAAGTTGTAAAAGCTTGCGAACTTAAATCCAAGCTTTGCTACGCTTACGATTTGAACGACGGTATTTGTAAAAAGATAGAAGACGTAGTTAAAAACGTTTACGGCGGCGAAGGCGCAGAGTTTTCCGACGTAGCTTTAAGTAAAATTAAAAATATAGAAGATAAAGGTATTTCCGGCTTGCCCGTAATTATCGCAAAAACGCAATATTCCCTTTCGGACGACCCCTTAAAATTAGCCCGTCCCCAAGGCTTTAAAATTTTTGTACGCGATATAATTTACAAAGGCGGCGCAGGCTTTATAGTAGCCGTTGCCGGACCTATTATGCTTATGCCCGGGCTTGGAAAAGTTCCTTGTGCAGAACATATCGATATCGACGAAAACGGCGTTATTACCGGATTATCCTAATCCGTAGTCTAAAATCAGCAAAAAATAAAAAGTTAAATTACAAGGACAACGTATGCAATTACCCGAAGCAACTAACTTTATAGAACAAATAATAAACGAAGAACTTTCTCAAGGCAAGTTTGAAAGTGTGAACAACCAAATTCAGGTGCGCTTTCCCCCCGAACCTAACGGATATTTACATATAGGGCACGTAAAGGCCTTATGTATTAACTTCGCCGTTAAAGAAAAGTATAACGGAAAACTAAACTTGCGTATGGACGACACCAACCCCGCCAAAGAAGATTACGAATACGTAAATTCTATCGTGGACGCAATTAAGTGGTTGGGTTTTGAATACGATAAGCTTTTATTCGCTTCCGACTATTACGACGAACTTTATGAAATAGCCGAAAAATTCATTAAAGAAGGCAACGCTTACGTATGCGATTTATCTGCCGAAGAAATTACGGCAACGCGCGGCACTTTAACCGAAGCGGGCACGGAATCGCCTTACCGCAACAGAACCCCTGCCGAAAACTTAATTTTATTTAGAGATATGAAGGCGGGCAAATACCCCGACGGCAGCAAGGTTTTAAGAGCAAAAATAGATATGGCGTCGCCCAACATCAACATGCGCGACCCCGTTATTTACCGTATAGCACACGTAGAACATTACCGTACGGGCAACAAATGGTGCATTTATCCTATGTACGACTACGCGCACCCCTTATCCGACGCAATAGAAGGGATAACCCACTCGCTATGTTCGTTGGAATTTGAAAATCACCGCCCCCTATACGACTGGGTGGTAGAAAAGGCGGGCTTTAAAGCGCCCCGTCCCCGTCAAATAGAGTTTGCAAGACTTAATATAACCAACATGTTAATGTCTAAGCGCTACCTTAAAAAGCTCGTAGACGAAAAGTTCGTGCGCGGATGGGACGACCCTCGTATGCCAACTCTTGCAGGGCTTAAAAATAGAGGCGTTCCCCCCGAGGCGTTAAAAAAATTCTGCGCCGACGTAGGCGTGGCAAAGGGCTACTCGGTTGTAAATCAAGCTCAGCTTGATTCGTGCATACGCGACAACCTTAACGAAAACGCCGAAAGGGCAATGGCGGTTTTAAACCCCTTAAAACTCACCATAACCAACTACGAAGGCGAAGAGCTTTTAACCTTTGAAAAGAATCCTTTAAAGAGCGAAGAAGGAACTCGTCAAATTGCGTTTAGCGGTGAAGTGTATATTGATAAAAACGACTTTGCCTTAGTTCCTCCCCCCAAATATAAGCGATTAACTAAAGGTTCTACCGTGCGTTTAAAGGGAGCGTATATCGTTCGTTGCGACGACGTTAAGTTAGACGAAAACGGTGAAGTTTGCGAACTTTTATGTACCTATTTCCCCGAAAGTAAGTCGGGCGCAAATCTTCCTTGCGAGGTAAAAGCCAAGGGCGTAGTTCAATGGGTAGATGCAAAATACGGCGTGGACGCGGAATTTAGAAAATACAGTCCCCTTTTAAAGGATGAAGAATATCCCGACCAAGATTACGCTGAAAGACTTAATAAAGACAGCGAAAAAATAATTTACGGTAAAGCCGAACCTTATTTATTTGAATGTGAAGAAGGCACTCCCTTCCAGCTCATGCGCGAAGGATATTATAAAACGCGCAAAGACGAAGGCTTTATTTTATCGGAAATAGTATCTTTAAAAGACAGTTTTAATAAATAATATATAGCGCAAAACCGTTATAAAAACGGCGGCGTAGAATAAATCGAGAGGTGATAATCGATATGGATATCATTTTAATACCTATACTCGTAGCGGCGGCAATAGGGCTTGTAATAGGCTTTATAAAGGGCTTTACGAAGATTAAATCTTGGGCAAACGACTTGGTTTTAACAACCGTGTGCGTAGTTGCCATAATGAATAAAATAGGAGCTTTAATTCCCGAGTGGTTACAAAAGTTGGGGGTAGAAGGCGGAGCAATGGGAATGCAGCCAGAGCAGCTTACTGCAATCGCTCAATTTGCAGTTACCCTTCTTTTAACCATAGCTTTTATAATGCTTTTTGCGTTCATTTCCAAACGCGCTAAAAAATTCTTTGAAAAAGGAATTGCAAACCGCAAATTAAAATCTTATTACAAGCAGATGGAAGAGCGCGACGAAACGGAAGAAGAAATGGTTGCCGCTCTTGAAGAAAAGGACGAAAGAACCTTTAAAAAGCTTGCTAAAAACGAATTTAAAGAATCGAGCGGTGCGATAGGTATATTCAATCGCGTTTGGGGTGCGTTAACTCTTGCCTTAAAGGGCGCGGTTATTGCCTTTATTGCTATATCTGCCGTATATGTAATAATAGACCTTTTAAACGTATCCTTCGATATAAACGTAAACAACGGAACGAATACCAACATAATTCACGTTTTATTAAACGAAACTACTTGGCTTACTTTAAAGCCTTACGTTTTCGATTTATTAACCGTAGCGTTAATTATGCTTTGCCTTCGTTGCGGATTTAAGGCGGGATTATTCGGTGCGCTTTGGCCTATCGTTCAGGTTGCGTTAGTAATTTTAGCCGGCTACGTTGCTTGGCATCTTGCGTTTAACGATACGGCGTTCGTTCAGCTTGGCTATAATCTGTCAAACGCTATCGGCGACAAGCTTACCGCAATTACGCAATACACCGAAGGTTTCGGTCTTACCGCAGAAGTTTTATGTCAAAGCATAATTACCTTGGGCTTGTTTATAATCGAACTTATACCCATAATTTTATTAGGCGTGTTCGTTCCCAAGCTTTTGGCTAATGCAAGAGATAGCAAAATTTTCAAATCTATCGACGGCTCTTTGGGTGCAATAGTTTCTCTCGTTTTAGTTCTCGGCGTAATTTTGGCGATTGGCTCGGTATTCAACTCCATCAACGATTTAGAAATTATGCAAGACTTTAATACATACTTTGAACGCAGTCAAATATCAAACGTGTTCTATTTAGACAACGTTATAAACTTCTTTGTAAAAATAAATATAAGAGATTGGTTAATATCTTAAAAAATAATCGCCCCGAAGCTAATATCGGGGCGATTAACTTTATAACGCAGATTTTCCTCCGCCGTTATAATTAAAGGTTTTTAAGCTATATCTTTTTCGAATAGCTTTCACAGCAAGTGCAATCCTTTCTATCGCACGAGCAACCCACTTGAATTTTACTAAGCGTGCAGTTGCTGCCGTTATAATTGTGTTTGCAAGTGCTTACGTCGCAAGCAATGTCGTAATTGATATTTTCCATAAAAAGCCTCCAAATAGCCCTTAAAAATTAAGGCTATCGTAAACTATTATGCGAAAGTTTGCAATTTTTATACGCGGCTATTGACAAAATGCAAAAATACAAGTAAAATATATATACTAATAAAGGAGATTAATTATGCAAGTAATTTTATTACAAGACGTAAAAGGTCAAGGCAAAAAGGGCCAAGTTATCGAAGTTAATGAAGGCTATGCAAGAAACTTTTTAATCAAAAAAGGCTTGGCGGAAGCGGCAACCGCAAACAAATTAAACGATATTAAACAAAAAAAGGCAGCGCAAGAATATCATAAAGCCGAAGAATTAAAGGCAATGCAAGCGTTGGCTGCTGAAATTAAAGGTAAAAACTTTACCGTAAAAATCAAGGCTGGTCAAGGCGGAAAGGTGTTTGGGTCGGTTACTGCGGCAAATATATCCGACGCAATGCAACAAGCAGGCTATTCGGTTGATAAAAAGAAGATAGTTCTTTCTCAACCCATTAAAAACGTTGGCGAATACGACGTAGACGTTAAGTTAATGGAAGGCGTGGCTTCTAAAATAAAAGTAACGGTAATAGGCGAATAGAAATATAAGCGGAGCAATTTTAAGTTGCTCCGCTTTTTATTTTAAACTACTTGAAAACGCCGCGCGTATGTGCTATAATATATATAATAATGAAATAAGGCGATATAATGAAGACTATAGATATTAATACTTGGAAACGAAAAACCCATTATAACAACTTTATAAAATACACCAACCCTATTTTTTCAATAGGCGCGCAAATAGAAGTAACCAACTTAGTTTTGCGCTGTAAAGAAAGGGGAGAATCGTTTTTTGCCAATCTTTTATACGTTGCTACTAAATGTATAAACGAGGTAGAAGAGCTTAAAACGCGTATATTAAACGGTAACGTCGTTGTATACGACAACCCTTCGCCAAGCTACGTCGTTATGGCGGACGACGGCGTTATAGTAACGGCAAATACGCCGTTTAACAGCGATTATAACGCTTTTTACGGGGCGGTAAGAAAAGAGATAGAAAACGCTAAAAAAGATAGCGTACGCGGCGAATTCAGCGCCGTAGCAAACAATAACTGCATTTATTTTTCTTGCCTTCCTTGGGTAAAAGTTACGGCGGCGCAAAACCCCTATAACTTAACCGACGTAGAACAATCGACAATTCCCCGCGTACTATGGGGCAAATATTACCAAGACGGCTTTGGAAAATATTATATATATTTCGATATTGCCGCCCATCATGCGCTTGCCGACGGGCAGCATATTGCCGAAGCAATTAACAAAATAGAAGTGGCTATAAAAAATATAAATGAATTTTTAAAGGGAGAATAAATGAGAGATAAAGTATTTATAGTGTGGAGCGGTTCAAGAAAGGTTGCCGAACTCGTTAAAGGCAAGTTCGATAGTGGAAAAAGCTACGTTTGTTCAATAGGCGGCAACTCCGACAACAATTCCAGCTTATCGTCGGTTGGTGATACCGTTATAAAGCAAATTAAAGAGTGTAACCAAGCCATAGTTATATTCCAAAACAAGGACGACGGCTCGGTTAGCAACAATTTATATTTTGAGCTTGGCTACGTTTTGGCGTCTTACGGACAAAAAAAGGTGCATTGCGTAAAGCGTGCAGGCGACGCAATTAAACTTCCATCAGACTTTGATAGTGCCTTCGTTGAAGAAATAAAAGCAGAAGGCGAGCTTACCGACGAAAAGTTTGCCGACGGTATTATAGAATACTTTTTAGGCCGCCAAAAATTAACTGTTACCGAAAATAAAATGTACCTTATAAACAATAGGTATTTAATACGCGATAAAATTTCTTCGCATTATTCGGAAAAAGGTTCTAAATGCTCCGATTACGAGCTTGCACAGTATATACTCTTTTATTTGCAAGCGGCGCACATGTTCGGCGACGAAACCAAATTCCAAAAGGAAATTACCGAATTTAAAAACGCGCATTACCTTGACTTTTCGCCCGAGCTTTCGCTTGCCGTTAATATGTCGTTAACGTTTATAAACACCATTTTAAATATAAAAACGGCGGAAAATAACTCTAACGTATATATCGAGCAAGAAACGTTTTGGCGCTTTAAAAAGGATTACGAACATTATTTAAACAGCGTTCAAAACGAAGATACTGGCGTGTTCGACGAATGGATGAATTTGTTTATTTACGAACATTTTGCCTATGCGTGTATGCTTATGGCAAATAACCCTGCCATTACCCCTGAAATGCATATAATGATGAACAAAAGGCAAAAAGATTATAGCATTAAGGCGTTAGACGCTATGGCAGAGCTTGAAAAGGTGGTATCCGTTAAAGATAACAACGACGACGTTGGGCTTTTATCCCTTTTAAGGGCGTATATATACCGCAACCTTTTCGACGCAAAAAAGAATTTGGGCGAAGAAGGCGCAAGCGAATATTTAAAACGTTCCTTCCAAGAAAGAAGCTCGCTTAAAAATATTTTCGGTCCGGGTACGGTTGATACGCAGCTTTACAACACCTTCTGTATGGAATACTATTTAGCGCTTATGAGCTATTTGGATTACGCGGAAGAATTTGGATTAGATGAGTTCGACGTTGAAATGTATCTTATGGAAACGCGTTCGTATTTAAACGCAGTAAAGCAAGAAAGCAGCCAAAGCGTATATATAAAATTAATAGAACATATGTGCGGCGAAATAAAATAAAAAGAGCGGAAGTAGCTTTAAAAGTTACTTCCGCCTATTTTTTTAAGCTTTTGTAAAGTATTAAAAGTTTATAGCTGTTATATCGCAAAACAATAACGGGCAATACGTTTAAAAAGGCGTTTACAACGGCAACAACCAAGGCGGTTACAAGCCAAAAGGGTGAAAACCACGGCAACGCCAAAATGGAAAAACCCGTAAAAATACTTGCAAAATGACCAAGTTCGCCGTAGCAAATTTCCATTAAAAACCGTTCTATATATTCGGCGTTTTTAGGTTCGGCAATCTTGTTTTTTCTAAACCCCGTAAAGTGCCCAATTTCGGGTATTTTTTCCTTCCAACGCCTTATTTTAAGCTTTTCGTAAAAGTTCTTTTCGCCCGCTTTAACGGCGTATACGCAGCAGTTAAAGTTTGCCACGCGCTTGGGTAAAAGGCGGCATACGGTTGCAGTTAAACCGTCTATTGCAATTATTATAACAACGCCTAAAAAGGTTGCGCCCAGCACGGTAAAAAAGAAAAGGTTATACGCTAAACTTACTATAACCGAACTTAGTACCGAGCAAGCAAAAATAATAATTAAATACAATTTTAGCTGCATTTTATTCGTCCTCGTAACTAAGTTTTTTGCCGTAAACTTTTTCGTATATTTTTTTGCAATCTAAATACGCTTCTTGCAGCATTGCCTCTGCGCCTTCTTTTGCAGAAAGGCTTTCGTTGGGGTATATTGGCGGGCTAACGTGTAAAACGTGGCGTTGTATAGGCATACCGTCGCTATCTAATTTTTCACTATCTTGCATGGTAATAAAAAGGGGAAGAACGGGCACTTTATTTTTAAAAGCTATTTTAAATGCGCCATTTTTAAACGGACGCGGCTTTTTATAGTTGTACCACATTGCTTGCTCGGGGTAAATTAAAATGCTTTCCCCGCGAGATAAAAGTTCTTTTACAGCCGCGGTAAACATAATCATAGTGCGGCGGTTGGAAGATAGCGGCAAGGTGTTACAATGTTTAAAAAAGAAGCCGTACAATCCGGGGAAGTTGGTGTAATTTCCTTCGCGGATAACTTTGTATAAATACTTTTTAGGCAAATACTTTCTTATACAATGAAAAATTATATAATTATCGAAAGGTGAAAAGTGGTTGCAAGTTATAATGGCACCGTTTTTTAGCCCTTCTTTTATATATTCTTCGCCTTCTATTCCGTCTATAATTAATCGACCCTTTTTAATAAGGTTTAAATAATATCTATCTGCAACGGCGTTTGCAATAAAGCGATTAATTTTATTTTTAAACTTTTTGCATATATAATCGGCGTTTTCGGGTAAAAGAGCGGGGGCAGGGGGGTCGTCGTTTACGTCAACGTCAAAAAGCCCTTGTTTTTCGTAGCTTTTTATTTTGTTTATAAGTTCTTGTTTCTCTTTAGATATAGCCATTAGTTTTTTGCCCCTATAACGTTAAAAGGTTGGTCCTCTAAACAAAAAATATCGTCGCTAAAAACGTTTTCAAATACGTTAAAATCGTCTGCTTTACGGTTTTTTCTCGCTTTAATAAAGTTGTCTTCTCTGTCAATTTCCGCTTGAGCTAGCGCCAAAAGGTGAGCTTCGGTTTTATCGTCTTGTAATTTTTTATCCAAGGTGTGTTCGCCGAAAGCTCTTCTTATTTCGTTACTATAACTGCTAACTTGCGCATATTTCCAAAAGTGCTTTGCATAGGGAATATCTGCGTAGTGCCAAGGCTTTAACGTAAGGTTGTAGTGTATTAAGTTGGGCAAATTTTTGCCTTCGCCGCCAACAGGCATGGTGTTCCACGAATAGGGCAAATACTTAACTTTGTCTTTGCATATAACGTTTAAATAATCTTGGTCCTGAGCAACGCAAAATTTATACTCGCTTAAAAGACTTTTAAAACTTTCGTAAAAGCCGTCCGTTCTAAATTTTTTCAAGTTCATCAATAAAATTCCCGCGTTAAAGTAGTTTTGCGGTTCAATGCCCAAAACTTCTCTGCTATAAGACTGAAAGGTGTGGTGGCCGCTTACTACTCTGTCGCAAACAGCGCCAACTAAATTGTTTTTTAAGTCGTAATTGTAAAGCTTAGAAATATCCCCTAAAACTATAATATCGCTATCTAAATATAAAGCTTTATCGTATTCGGGGAACATGTTTGCAATAAAAATACGGTAATAGGTTGCGCCCGTATAATAATCGCGCAGTTGTAATCCGTTTTTAACCTCTTCAAGCTTTTCTGAAACGTTAATAAACTCAACGAAAAATCCGTTCTCTTCAAAATTTTTAACGGGCAACTGCTCTTTTTGCGTAATGCCGTTATGCAAAATATAAATTTTGTAAACGTAATTTTTGTTGGCGTTATCTTTTAAAGAATTAAGAGCAACCGAAAGATAGGGTAAATAATTTGCATCCGAAGCAAAAAATATGGGGATAATTTTATTGCTTTGTTTTTCAAGTTCGTCAATCTTTTTTAATTTATCCGCCGCTTGTTTTGCAATTTTTTCACTTTTAATTTTTACGCTCTCTTCAATTTTTAACAATTTGCGTTTAGCATCGCTTTCAATGCGTTCACGTTCTAAAGCTAAATTTTTCATTTATTTTCTCCTAAATATTTTCCTAAGGTTGTAAAAAGCGCGCATGCTTTTTTAATAACTTAACGCAGAAATAGGCTTAGCTGTGTTTTTATATCAGACTAATTTTATTTCTGCGGCTATTGCCGTTTTTCTCACTTGGCTAATATTGCCGCCGATTTAACAGTTTAGCTATTATTTCGTCGTATTACTGGCTTTGCTGCGGCAATTTTAGTATATATTTATAAGCGCGCATAAAGCAACCTACTTCAATTTTAAATTTCTCTAAAAAATTGAAAGGTATCTCTACGAAAAAAATAAAAATTCCACCGTTAGTATAACGTCAAAAATTTTCTCTACTAAACAAAACCCCAACTCTACTATCGGTAGAGTTGGGGTTTTTAGCTAATTTTCAACGTAATATATGTCTAAAATTATATATATTAAGCAATATTTGGGTTAAAAGTTAATAATAGGGGAATGGGTGGGACAAAGGAAAATAGCGCCGCCAGTAATAGCAAATACGTTAATAAAATTAAAGAAAGGTAGCCATTGTAAATAACTATTTATAAAAAAAGATTGTATCCTAAATTAGAATACTATCTCTCTTTCCAGAGCGTGTGAAACGTAAAACGAATTATTGCATTTTACCACATTTGTTACAAAATTTGGAGTCAGAATCAATTTTTTCTCCACAATGTTTACAAAAGATTTTATCATCTAAACCTTTCTTTATTGCTGTTGTAGTTTTTGTAATTGCATCACTTACTATGTCAGCTGTGTTAGTAGCAATGCCTTTTAAGTCTTCTTTATTTTCTTGTTGAATATTTTTTGATGATTGTGTAGCCAATTTAGTGATTTCTGGACGAAATCCTATAAATAAACATGATATACCAATTGCAGAACCAAACGTTCCCATCAAAGTACCAATCATAATATTATTAAACTTAAAATCAGCAAAACTAACAAGAATAAAACCTACAATAGAAATGATAATTCCTATAAATCCAACAATTTTAAATACTATAAAATGTTTTGGTTTGTTATTATTTTTCATAAATTACTCCTCGATATTTTTATTAATATATTTTAGAAAAATCTAGTCAGGTAGAATTTAAAAACTAACCCTGAACTAAAGTTTTGATTAGTTACGTTTTGCGGAGCGTGTGAAACGTAAAACCACTTACACTCATAATATTATTACTCCTAAGTTAAATTTTTTTAAATTTGTTATGTAATTTTTAAATTAAAAAAATAAATTATTATCCCATAAAATCACCTTCATATATATTATATCCTACATTTAGTAGGAAGTCAATTATTTTCCTACATTCTGTAGTAAGATAATAGTATGAAAAATAATGTTTTTGGTAAAAGATTAAAAGAATTACGAATAGAAAAAGGATTGTCGCAACAAAAGTTAGGAGAGGTTTTCGGGTTTTGCAATCAAACTATCAGTTTTTGGGAAAGTGGAAGCCGAGAACCCGATTTAGATACTTTACTAATTATTGCACATTATTTTGAAGTTTCATTAGAAGAATTATTAGAAGAAAAATAAAAGCACGATTGCAAATCATTTTGCAATCGTGCTTTTATTT